>DATMEE010000474.1:0-3006 GCA_035557035.1 Phycisphaerae bacterium | reverse complement strand
GGGCGTCATGAAGCGGCACAACTTCGCCGGCCAGGAAAGTTCGCACGGCGTCGAGCGAAAGCATCGCTCCGCCGGAAGCATCGGCGGCGGCGGTTCCCGCGGCGGCGGAATGGGCGTGAAGAAGGGCCGTCGCATGCCCGGACACATGGGCCACGAGCGATGCACGGCGCGAAACCTCGTACTCGTCGGCGTCGACAAGGATCGAAATTTGTTGCTGGTCAAAGGCGCCGTCCCCGGTCCGCGAGGCGGACTGCTGATTGTGTCGCGAGCGAAAACAAGAGCATAGGAGCTGATTCGGGGTCGCTGGCCGTGAGGCTGGGGCGGCCCCTGTTATTAGGCTGACAGCCATGATTGAAATTCCAGTACTGGATACGGACGGCAAAAAGATCGGCGGCGAGCAACTCGACCCCGAACTGCTAGGCGGTCGCGTCCGGCACGACCTGCTCAAGCAGGCTGTCGTCGCGCATCGGGCCAATCGCAGGCAGGGGACGGTTCAAACCAAGAGCCGCGCGCACGTTCACGGTTCCAGCCGCAAGCTCTATAAGCAAAAGGGCACCGGCCGGGCACGCGCGGGAAATCTTCGCACGCCGGTCCGCGTCGGCGGCGGTCACGCCTTCCACAAGATCAATCGCGATTTCGACCAGAAGATGAATCGCAAGATGCGGAGGCTCGCGCGAAACTCGGCGATCCTCGCCAAAGCGCTCGCGGGCCAGATGCTGATCGTCGATGGCCTGAAGTTCGAAACGCCTTCCACGAAAAAGATGGCGAAGGCGATGAAGGCGGTCGATGCCGGACACGGAGCACTCTTCACCTACATCGCGATGGACGCGAATCTGGTCAAGTCCAGCCGAAACATTCCCACGCTCACGATTAAGTCGATATTCGACGTCAATGCCTACGACGTGTTGAAGGGCCGCAGGCTCATGCTCACGCCCGATGCGTTTCAGGCGCTCGTCAACGACCCGGTGACGCTGGGCCGGGGGGTGGAGGCGTAAGATGGATATTTATCACGTCATCAAGCGGCCGCTCATCACCGAGAAGGGCACGCATCAAAGCAAGGTCTCCCACGAGGCGACGAAGACGCGGGCGGGTCGCGGCGGGGCGTATTCGTTCGAGGTTCATCCCACCGCGAGCAAGATCGAGATTCGCGACGCGATCGAAAAGATTTACAAGGTGCGGGTCGAGGCGGTTCGCACCTGCACGCGGCGGGGCAAGACGCGGCGTTATCGTGGCCGGCCGGGCGTGACCAAACATTGGAAGAAAGCGGTTGTTGTTTTGCAACCGGATTTTCATATTGACTTGTTCTGATGACCGCGTCCGCCGCGGCGGGTGCCACACAGAGGTAACGACCCATGGGCGTCAAGATGTACGCGAAGACCACTCCCGGCCGAAGAAATTCGGGCGTGAATGATTTCGCGGAATTGACAGAAAAAAGCCGCCGACCGGCCAAGTCGCTGGTGAAGCCGCTGCCCAAGACCGGCGGCCGTAACAACCAGGGCTTCACCACGTCGCGGTTTCGCGGGGGCGGTCACAAGCGGTTGTACCGGGTGATCGACTTCAAGCGAAACAAGGATGGAATCGAGGCGGTTGTCGAGGCGATCGAATACGACCCGAATCGCAATTGCTTCATCGCGCTGGTGAAGTACGGCGACGGCGAGCTGCGCTACATTCTGGCGCCGAACGGCATGGTGGCCGGCAACAGGATCATGAGCGGACCCGGGGCTGAACCGAAGCTGGGCAACGCGATGACTCTGAAGAGCATTCCCATCGCGATGGACATTCATAACATCGAAATGAATCCCGGCCAGGGCGGCAAACTCGTCCGCGCGGCAGGTGGCGCCGCCAAGTTGGCGGCCAAGGAAGGCGACTGGGCGACGGTCATCCTGCCTTCGGGCGAAATGCGGCAGGTTCGCGTCGAGTGCCGCGCGACCATCGGCCAACTCGGCAATGTCGAGCACAAGAACATCGTATGGGGCAAGGCCGGACGAACTCGTCACAAGGGTCGGCGGCCGCATAATCGCGGCGTGTCGATGAACCCGGTTGCCCATCCGCTCGGCGGCGGCGAAGGCCGGTCGGGCGGCGGGCGGCATCCGTGCAGCCCGACAGGAAAGCTGGCGAAGGGCGGCCGGACGCGCAAGCCGCGGAAGGCGTCGAATCGGCGCATCCTGCGACGGCGCAAGAGCCGGCGATACGGCGAAGTGAAGTTGAAGCGCAGGACGTAGGGATTTGATATTTGAGATTTCAAATCTGAGATTTGAGATTTCAAATTTGTGATACCGGCACAAGATTGAAATGAACGAGTCGCACAAGTTTTTCAGGAATTGACATGGGACGCAGCCTAAAAAAGGGACCTTACGTCGAGCCGAAGCTGTACGCGAAAGTGCAGCGCGCGATCGATCGCGGCAGCCACGAGCCGATCCGCACCTGGGCGCGGCGCTGCACGATCCCGCCGGAGTTCGTCGGCCGCACGTTCGAGGTCCATAACGGCAAGGCTTTTCTCAAGGTGTTCGTGTCCGAGGACATGGTCGGACACAAGCTGGGTGAATTCAGCCCGACGCGCATCTTCAAGGGCCATACGGCCGCGAAGAAGTCGGAAGCGAAGTAAGTTTACGGAAACCGAATGATGGCGAAGGAAATCTGGACATCAAGACACCGATACGCCCGTATCAGTCCGTACAAAATACGGCTGGTGACGCAGCTCATCGCCGGGCGGCACGTGAACGAGGCGCTCGAGTTGCTGAAGTTCACGAAGAAGCGCGGCTGCGCCTACGTGGACAAGGTGCTTCGCGCCGCGATGGCCGATGCCGACGAGCAGGAAGCCGACGTGCGGAACCTGTTCGTTCGCGAGGCCCGCGTTGATGAGGGGCCGAAGATCAAGCGCTTCAAGCCGAAGGATCGCGGCCGGGCGCATTCGATTTTCAAGCGGACGAGCCACATCGTGGTGACGGTGGCCGAGCGAGCGTAAGGACCAGGACGACATGGGACAAAAAGTACATCCGATCGGAT
>DATMEE010000473.1:0-6379 GCA_035557035.1 Phycisphaerae bacterium | reverse complement strand
CCACCCGCGCCGCCGCGCCAGGAATCCAGCCCCCAGCGCCGCCCGGCACGCACGAGAGTTTGAAACGCAGCCGGCGCGGCCGCGTGGGTTTCGAGATGCACGGGAAGTCCCGCGACGAGCGACGTGACGCGTTCGACCTGTGCCTGAGGAACGATCAGATGGAGGCCGGAGAGCGAGGTTGCCTGCATCGTGCGCTCAACGGTTCGGCGAAGCATCGGCTGTCCGTGCAGTTCATCGCAGAGGTGCGAGCGGGTGCCGATGGGGGATTGTGCGAGATCGACGATGATTGCGCCGACAATCTTCATGGCGTCACCGTCGTGTCGAACGTTTCGGCATTGCCGCTCATTTCAAGGTCGAATCGCTCCAGCGAGTCCCTCAGAATCGAATCAAGCCGGCTGCAGCCGTCCAGGAGCGCGTCGATGAATTGCACGTCGCGGTTGAGCTGGCGCCGCGCCCGCGCCGGTTCGTCGGTAGACTTCAGATCGATGTGCCGGTCCGCCGTCATGCGCTGAAATTCCGCGAGTTGTGAAACATCCCTGACCATTTGAAAAATATTCTCATGCTCTTGCACCTGTGTGCGGAGTTCGTCCACGCGCACGAGACCCCGATTGAACTCGGCGGGTCGATCCACGAGCGTGCCCAGTGATTCCAGAATTTCCCGCGTCTGTTCGCAGAGCGATTGAAACGAAGCCAGTTCACTCAGGCGCTCCGCGATCATCGCCCGGGCAGCCGGCAACGCGGACCGATCGATCCACTGCGTGCGCAAAAAATCGAATCGTGATGATTCGATTGGGTGTTCGCAGAATGCGCGGATTGCCTCGCGAAGCGGCATGGACTGCGCGCCGCTCTTCCGCGCGCCACCTTCGGTCGCGTCGATCACCCGGAACTTTGAGCGGGCGAAATCACGCTCAAACTGCTGAAGGTAAGTGAACATCTGCTCGTCGGTGAAGATCGCACGGCCTTCGACGTCGGGCGTCTTTCGCAGAATGTTGCGATGCCGGACGATCCGCTCCCACTCCTTCATTTCCACCGTGCAGTAGCGGCCCAGCTCGGCGCCCCAGGCGCGATGAATCGCCACGCCCGGCGCGTAATAGCAGTGGCCGGTGAACGCGAGGTCCTGGCCGATGAAGATGATCGGATCGCAGCCCAGCCACTGGGCAAGATAAAACGCCAGATGCATGACGGTCGCTCCGGACTCGAGTCCCGCCCGTTTCCCGAGTGAAGCGCCCAGGCAGCGATGGGCGAAGGGACTGTCGAGAAACATAACCCGGGATTCGCTCAATCCCGTCGCGCCGCGAAAAGCGTCCACCACATGCCACGACGCCTTCGGTTCCGCGACAAGCACCAGCTCGTCGGGAATCTCGACGCCTTCAAAGAACTGCCGCGAGATCTCGCTGTAGTCGAGGGCCGTGACAAAGTGCGGCCGGATGCCCCTCTCCAATAGCGGCCGCAGCGTGGTCTGCGCGGCGATGATGACCGCGCGGTCGCGTAAATCCCGAAGTTGATCGACGTTCTTTGCCAGCGAGGGCCCTGCCGCCACGAGAATGGCCGGGCGCCCTGCGAATAGTCCTTTCAGTATGTCGAGAGATGGTGTTGAAACGTAGGGCGGCAGATTGTTGGCGATGTTGCGACAGGTGACGCCCGCGTTGCGCACGAGCGTCATCAGGGACATGCGCGCGAAAGCCGCAAAGTCCGCGATCGCCTGTCGGAAAGCGGCGTGAAATTCCGCATGAATCTCGCGCGACACCGGCGGCACGAGATAGCGCGTCCCCATCATCAGCGTCGCCCAATGTCCCCGAAGACGCTCGTGCAGATAGCTCGTGTCATATCGCGGCAGAAACTCGATCTGGCCCGCGGCGATTTCCGCCGATAGGTTCAAATTCTCCAGGGACGATTTGATCGTCACCAGGTCCGGCTCGCCGACCAGAATCCGCGTCTCCGCTCCGAACTTGAGCGCCAACGCTTTGGCTACGTAGCCAAGCCCCAAACCGCTGAGCACGACGCATGCGGCATCGTCAAAGTCCAGCGCCGCGCAGAGGTCCTCCGCCTCGCGCTGCGGATCGTATCGACTGTGCAGATAGAGCGGCCGCCCGTCATCCCGCTCCTGAACCGCGGTCGGCCCCCCCATTTTTGTCGGTTCGATTCTGAGCGAGGCGTCCAGCGGCAGCTCGTCGATCTGCTGGGCCAGCCGGGGGTCGCGCCGCCAGAGCGCGCGCATGTTTTCAAGAAAGATCTGATTGATCGTTGCCGCCGCGGTCACGCCGCAATTCTATCTTGCACTCCCGCCGTCGCGAGCGCGGCCGCTTGCCCCTCCCACCAGCGCCGATTCAAATACGCCGAACTGAAATCTCATAAGGAGGAGAACCCGATGAAATCGCCGGCCTGCCGCATCGCGGCCGCTATGTCGTTCGCATTCGCCCTGCAGATCTGCTCGGCCGACCCGCCGCCCACGACGGCGCCGGCGGCAGGCGACCCCGGGATCATCGACTGGCGCGATGCCCCGAAATTCGTCGGGCGCGAAGTCATCGTGCAGGGTCGAATCGTGCAGGCCCGGAACATCGGCAGAATCACCTTCTTGAACTTTGACCCACAGCGCTCGTTCACGGCCATTGTTCGCGATAGAAGTTATAAGAATTTTCCGGCGGCGCCAGCGACGGCCTATGCCCAGAAATTCGTCCGGATTCGAGGGACGATCACCGAATACAAGGGCAAACCGCAGATTGAATTTTATAGGCCCGATCAGGTGACCGTCCTCGAAAAGGAGGAACCTATTCCAGAAGGCCGTGCCGCGCAGCCGCTGCCGCCGCCCCGCAAGCGGGAGTTCAAAGGCGTTCTCACGCTGGCGTGTTACAACGTGGAGAACCTTTTCGACAGCCACGACGATCCCTACAGGCAGGACGAGGGCACCGAGACCAAGCCCGAGGCTGCGCAGGCTAAGGCGGCCGAGACGATTCGATCCCTCGACGCCGACATTATCGCGCTGGAGGAGGTCGAAAACCGCGGGGTTCTTGAGCAATTCGTGGCCAATCGGCTTGGCGACCTGGGCTACGCCAACGTTGTTCTCTTCGAGGGCAACGACGGCCGCGGCATCGACTGCGCTCTGCTGACGTGGCTGCCGGTCGGGCCGGTGACATCGTATCGGCACGTCCTGTTCGACGACGGCAGCGGCGGTCGAATGACGTTCCGCCGCGATTTGCTCCGGATCACGATCGAGCCGCCGGGGCACGCATCATTTGACGTGTTTGTGGTGCACTTGAAGTGCTGCGGCGGCACCGATGACGTTCGCATCAGAAACGCGGAGGCCGTCGCGGTTCGCGCCATCGTCGACGACATCCTCAAGGGCAGTCCGTCGGCCCGCTTCGTGATCTGCGGCGACTTTAACGACAAATGGGACAGTGCCGCGATGAAGACCATACGCGGAAGCGGCGATGCGGAATTAGAGGGATTTTTGAGCGACTTGTCCGAGGGAAGCGTGTCCTATCACAAGGCGCCGTATCGCAGCATCATCGACCATATCATCGCGTCGCCCGCGATGGCGGAGCGATATCTGGCGAAATCGTATCGAATTGCAACTGGTGGTCCGGCCGATCAAGCCTCGGATCACTACCCAGTCGTGACCCAGTTCAATCTGGATGTCGAATAAATGAGCGGTCGCGTGCGGCTCGACTCGTTCTTCATTGCGAAACCCCCAAGAGTTCCGATAAAAGCATATTTTACAAGTGGATCGACGAGTTTTTTTGCGATTGCAAAAATCAAAAAAATCCGCGGCGACAGGCGAATTGGGTGGTCCAAAAAGTCGGAATGTTCAATCCGTGATGACGCCGCAACCCTTTGTTGCACATAAGGCTAGATTCGGACAGAACTGCTGGAGAGTGGTGGTTATCCCATTTGTCAGAACCCGCGACGCATCGAATGGACAGAAGATTGTGGTTCCGCGCGGTCGAAAAATATGAATCAGAAGCGGGAAAAGATGTTGACACCCGGAAGACGGTCTTATTAAACTCCGCCCCTTGTATCCGGAGCAGACGTTCCGGATCGGCCTCGTCCGAGTTGGCGCGGCAAGTTCGAGGTCTCGACGGATCGATACGGTGCGTTCCCGCCGATCAGGTCCGTTGAAGGTCTCCATGGAAGTGAAAACTTGTGTTGGGAACGCTGAGTGAGGTTTTTTAATGAACGTCCTTGATTTCGCAATTGCGGCGCTGATCGGTTTCATCGATCTCAACCCGCTCCTCGACCTGGTCTTTACACCCCTCTCGTGGGTGCTCCTGTTCTTCTTTGGCGAGTGATTTGTTTCGCAGGCAATAGACGGCGACGTCTATGCGAGTGGTAACCGTAGTCACCTTTTTTGTAGGAAGGAAAACACATGAACGTTCTTGATTTCGCGATCGCGGCTCTGATCGGTTTCATCGATCTGAACCCCCTCCTCGACCTCGTCTTCACCCCGCTTTCCTGGGTGCTCCTGTTCTTCTTCGGCGAGTAATTGCCGCTGAAGGCGTCGTCGGATGAAATGTCCGGCGGCGTTCAGGCTTAAGACGCCTTCGAGGCGAATGAGGTGCGAGCCTTTCCGCTTGCGGCAGGTTCGGACCTGACGATGGTTGATGCGGAACGCGTCAACCGCTGCTTCTGCTAGCAGTTGCAGGACCTGAGTATGATACATGCTCGGGTCCTGTTTCCTTTTTTACGCGGCCTTTCAAGGTCGCACTGGGTTTGGCCAAAGCCAACGACCTTGCTTCTGTATGCTTCTGTTGTTCGCCTCCAGTCGTCGGATAACCAATTGCGACATTTCCCCTGTTATAATGCGGGTGATATAAATCGGATCGTCACCCGGCAGGTATGGTGGCCAATTCGCCTATCGCAGGTTTCACGTTTATGGCAAAAGTCGAAACGCCCGAAGGTCTCTGGCTCCGTTGCCAGGGCTGCAGCAAGATGATCTTCAAGAAAGTGCTTGAAGAGAATCTCCGCGTCTGCCCTGAATGCTCGCATCACTACCGCGTCGACGCCCGAACCCGCATCGTACAACTCAGTGATCCCGGCACGTTCGAGGAGTTCAACGAGTCGCTCGTTTCGACCGACCCGCTGGGCTGGCAGGACAGCCGCCCCTATGCCGATCGCCAGATCGAGGCGCGGGAACGCACCGGCCTCACTGAGGCCGTCCTGACGGGCAAAGCCTACGTCAAGGGGCGCCCCCTGATCCTCGCCGCGATGGACCCGTTCTTCATCATGGGTTCGATGGGCGCCGTGGTGGGGGAGAAAATCACGGCGGCCATTGAGCGCGCGACGGATGACGGCCTCCCCGTTGTGGTGGTGACCTGTTCCGGCGGTGCGCGCATGCAGGAAGGACTGGTCAGTCTTTTTCAGATGGCCAAGACCTCGGCGGCCGTCGCGCGACACGACAGCGCGAAGGGTCTCTACATCACGGTGCTGACCGACCCGACCACGGCGGGCGTGGCGGCCAGCTTCGCATCCCTGGGCGACGTGGCCATTGCGGAGCCAAAGGCCATGATCGGTTTCGCCGGCCCCCGCGTGATCTGGAATACGGTGAAGACCGAGCTACCCGAAGGTTTTCAGACGGCGGAGTTCATGCTGGAACACGGTTACATCGACCGCATCGTGCCGCGCTCAAATCTGCGAAGCGAGATTGCGCGCATCATTGACTACTGCGGAAAGTAAAAAAACGGAGCGTGCCGCGCGGGCCGAGGAATTTGCCGGGAGAGCCTTCTCACGCCGCGTGATCGCGCCGTCTCGTTGCCGGCCTTCTTGAAGATTGCTCAACGGTCTTCGGGCGCGAAAATCTTCGCCGCCGACTCGATCTGCGCGGGCATTTCGTCATGAACGTGCTGTGCATCGGCCGGTGTGAGCTTCAGGCGGCTCAGCACGGCGGGATCGATAGGGGCATCTGGACCGTAAGAGCAGAATCCCGCTTCCATCCTGCACGCAAGACGGTCAGCGAGATAGACGGTCGCCGTCAATTCGCTTTCAGCCGCGTCCGTCGCCGGGGGCTCATGATGGTGTCCGATGGTTTGACAGATCGCGTTTGGAAATCTCCACTGCCTTCCCAGCGCCATGCCCACCAGTTGATGATCCACACCCAGAATCTCGCGCTCGAGCGCGCAAAAGTCGCCGCAATTCTCAAAAAAGCGCTCGATCACGACCCGCATTTTGTACAGCAAGGCCTGTCGCTCGATGAGCAAGCCTACGTCGGCGATGAGTCCTGCGAGAAAAGCCTCGTCGCCTCCGGGGCGCTTGCGCGCCGCGTACAACATCTTCGATCCGACGCCCATCGACAGCGAGTGCTTCCAGATGTCGCCGGCGGAGAACCGCTCGATGTCCGAATCGCCGGTAAACAGGCTGGTCATGGAAGCCGCCATGGCGATGTTCT
>DATMEE010000472.1:0-4149 GCA_035557035.1 Phycisphaerae bacterium | reverse complement strand
GCAACTTTTTCGGCCGCCCTCCTAACTTCCCGGATGCTTATCTGTCTATGATTCAGTCAGATTGGGACGCCATTCTGGAGTCGTCCCCAAAAAAACACTGCTCGGCCCGAAACGTCCGCCGCCACGCCCGGAATCACGTTGAGGCGCTTCGCGTCGCCGAAAACGAACGCCGAATAGAAGCATCAGCACAGGGGAGAAAGCCATGCTCGTTCAACGCCTCAATAAATTGTTTACCGGCGCCCTCATCGTCGGACTCTCGTCGCACTTCGCCTGCGATGCGGAAATCGACATCAGCCGCGGCGGAGGATTCGACTTCCTGCCCGGCGGCGGCGGGTATTACGAAGAGGCGTACTCCGACGACGGGGGCTGGTTCGACGACGGGTACTACTACGAAGAGGAATATTACGAGGAGTATTACTACGACGACGGGTACTACGATGACGAATATTACGACGAGTATTACTACGAAGACGACTACTACGATGACGGATATTACGACGACGGGTACTACGACGATTACGACTACTATGACGATTACTACGACGACGACTACGACGATTCCTGGGATTACTGGGATGATTGAATAACGCACTCATCAAGCCCAGGCGAGGCGTCGCCTGAGCTTTTTTTGCTTGCTTCGTTCGGAACCAAAACCCAAACCAAAAACCAAAAAACGCCGTTCAGAACATCGTCGTCAACCCACATCCCGCCTGATCGGTTCTTGCGAAAAACCGCGGTTTGCCCTATCCTCGCTCGAATCAAGTTTGCGATATTTACGCCCAATTGGAGCCTTGAGTGCCGCACCTCAGTCTTCCCATTCGCGACGATCGAATCAAGGAACACTGCGGCCTTTTCGGGGTCTGGGGACGAAAAGACGCCGCTGAACTCACCTATCTCGGCATCTATGCCCAGCAACATCGCGGCCAGGAGGCTGCCGGGATTTGCTCGGTTCGTGACGGCCTGATCCACCGGCACGCGGCGCTGGGCCTCGTCACCCAGGCCTTTACTCCCGAATCGCTCAAAGCCGTTGCCGGAACGGCGTCCATCGGCCACGTTCGATATTCGACGACCGGTTCATGCAGCGAAGTGAATTGCCAGCCGTTGCTCGTCAACTATGCACGCGGGCAGGTGGCCGTCGCACATAACGGCAATCTCGTGAACGCGAAGGAGCTTCGCGCCGCCTACGAAGCGCGCGGGGCGATCTTTCAGACATCCAGCGACACCGAAGTCATCTTGCATCTGCTCGCCAGCCCGCTTTTCGACGACGCGCCGGATCCGTTGGCCGCCGTCCTGCGCGATCTTCGCGGAGCTTTCTCGCTCGTGTTCATCTTTCCCGATCGCATCGAAGCCGTGCGCGATACGCAGGGGTTTCGCCCGCTCTGCATCGGCCGGCTCGATGACGGCGCCTACGTCGTCGCCAGCGAGACGTGCGCGCTCGACATCGTCGATGCCGAGTACATTCGTGACGTGAAGCCGGGCGAGATTATCACGCTGTCGGACGGGGGCCTTTCGAGCCGCTTTTTCGCCGAACCCTCCGAGATTCAACCGGCTCAGTGCATTTTCGAGCACGTCTATTTCGCCGATCCGTCCAGCAACGTTTTTAACCAGAATGTGCATGCCTTTCGCGTGGCGTGCGGCCGCCAACTCGCGCGAGAAGCGCCGGCCGATGCCGACCTGGTGATTCCCGTGCCGAACGCCGCGCGATGCGCCGCCATTGGTTACAGCGAGGCCAGCGGCCTGCCGCGCAGCCGAGGGTTCACCACCAATCATTACATGGGCCGCAGTTTCATCATGCCGACACAGCGGCAGCGCGATCTGGCGGTGCGGATGAAGCTGAATGTGATTCGCGAATCTGTCGCAGGAAAGCGGCTCGTGGTCGTCGAAGATTCGGTCGTGCGCGGCACGACCACGCGCGGAAAAATGGGCGCGCTCCGAAAAGCGGGCGCGGCCGAAATTCACCTCCGCGTCGCCAGCCCGCCAATCCGTCACCCCTGTTACTACGGAATCGACTTTCCCGATCCGAAAGAACTGATCGCGACGGGGCGCTCGATCGAGGACATTCGCGATTATCTTTGCGTCGATTCGCTGGCGTATCTCTCGCACGAGGGCATGTTGAGCTGTGCGAAGGAGGCGGCCATTCACTACTGCGGCGCTTGCTTCTCGGGTCATTATCCGGTGTCAATCGACAGTCCGCTCGCGAAAACCGGATTTGAAAAGCAGCCGCTCACGACCTAACCGATCACACGTCAAGAAGCCGCGTAGCGCGCGAAACGCCGTCATTCTGAGCGAAGCGAAGAATCTGCCTCCGACGAGAGTGATCGCCGGATTAAAGAGTGAAGCCCTCCGACCAGATCCTTCATCGCTGCTGCTTCTCAGGATGACGGCCCCCATGCAGCCGACGGCCAATTACTCCATCGCAATCGTCAGGGCTCGGTTTGGCGTGGGGGCATGCCCCGCCGCTGCCTCGCGCATGGCATGGGTGAGGGGAATGTTGGCCCGCTTGAGTTGTCGGAGCTGCCGGCGCTGGACCTTCGCGTAAGCCAACAGTGCATTGCCGTTCGGGTCGTCGTGCAGCACGCTTGAACCCGCCCCCCGCGAGAGCACGTCGAGAATCCGGCCGATCGACTCCTCGTGGTAGTCACGCATCACCGGCTCGTCCATCGTGTGGCGGCTGAGCCTGGTCCAGAAGTCCACTGATTTGCGCCACGCGGCCTCCGCCGCAAGTAGATTCATCCGCTTGAAGAGCAGCCGGTTGGTGCGGTACGACAGCATGGTCGAAGTCAGGTGTCTTGCGAGAATGGTCTCCGCCTCCGGATAGGAACCTTTGAGCAGCTCGGTCAGCGAAGTCCAATGGGGCCGCGTGATTCTCGAATCCGCCCGCACCTCCCAGTAGAAATGGCCGAAGGTGATCGTGCAGCGCGAGAGCGCCATCTGCCGCGGCAGGAACTTGTTGTGCGCCACCGTGTCCGCCGCGAGGTGTGCAAGGTATCCGTACGCGAACGCCTTCCCGGCGTCCGTCGTGGCCGACTCGAGAATCCCCATGCCGGTGGACCACCGGTGACAGACCTGCTTCACCTTGCTCATTTTCTTGGCGAGCACGGTGTCGGTCGCGACGTTGCCGTAGATGAAGTCCTTGCGATGAGCCGCGATCAGGGCCGCCACGGCCGCGGGCAGGAATTGAAGATTGGCCAGCACGTCGCTGGCCAGCTTGACGTGCATCCCCGGCCCCCAGGCCAAGGCGTCGTCCGTAAAGACCAGGACAATCACTCCCGCCAGCGCGACAGCCCATCGACCCCTGTTTTGCATCAAACGGCTCCCTCCAAATTATCTTATACGGCGTGGCATCTTCGCAAATGCAGGATTCTATGTTTATCCGACGATGCTTTCCAAGAAACAGCTCCGGGACTCATCGTCACAGGCCGGCCGGTTCCGGGTTCTTGGTGGTTCGTCGTCGGTAAAAGGCTGAATCAAGTTTTCTCACCAAGCACCCAAAACCAAAACGACCGATCACGATTTCTCCGGCTTCCGTTCACCCACGCCCGGGCTCTCGCTATACTTCGCGCCAATGGAACCCCATGCCACCGCCGTCTACTTCGCCGACGCCGAATACGCATCCGGTCTTCGCCGCTTCATCTCTTTTGTCATCGACTTCGCCGCTTACATCTTCCTGCTCACGCTCGTGCTCTCCGCCATTCAGTACCCCCTCGTTCCGGAGAATGTTCGCAAAATGCCCAGATCGGCCGAACAACGCAGGCTGATGGACGAAGCCCTGCGACCCTATCGCACGCAAATGTGGATCGCCGCCGGCATCACCACCCTCGCCTATTACGTCCTCCTCCGCACCACCCGCCATGGCGCGATTGGCAATCGCCTGACCGCCACCCGGGTGGTTGACGAAACCGGCGAGGCCCCGCGGTTGCGGATTGCCGGCCGGCGATTTCTTCTGGCGGCCTCCACCTGTTGGGTCTTCGGCGTGACGTATTTCTTCTGCCGGGCTCACGCGCGAGGGCAGACCTTTCACGACCGCTACGCCGGGACCTGGGTGGTGCGGCGCGATTCCCGGCCCGCCGGGCGGGCCATCGTCCAATATCAACTGCAGATGCTTGGCCCCTGGCTGCTGAAATATGTCAGCCTCGCGCCAGCGGATGA
>DATMEE010000471.1:0-5509 GCA_035557035.1 Phycisphaerae bacterium | reverse complement strand
CGCCGTCGGCTGCCGTATCGACGACACAGCCGCACTTTTTCAGCACGCCGGCCACCGTCTCGCGGATGATCTCTTCATCGTCGGCGACGAGGATGCGCTTGTTGGAGAGGACCGGGTCGCACTCGCCGGTGTCGCCCTGGCGGCCGAGCAGGCCCTTGGGGCGCACGACGTCTTTGACCGTGGCTTTGATCTTCGAGATGTTGTCAATGATGTTGTTCAGACCGTGACGCAGGGTGTCGTGGCCGATGAACTCGTCCTTGAGCGTGCTGGCTTCGGTGATGATGTCGTTGAGGGGGCCGGAGATTTCGTCGAGCACGTCGTCGGCCACGCGGCCGCGAACCTCGTAGCGCTCGATGGTGAGCAGATCGAGCATGTGCAGGGCGAGGGCGATGGACCGGCCGAGGATTTCAGCAAACTGACGGTCGTCCTCGTTGAAGGCGGCGAGCTTGTCGGACTCGATATCGAAGACACCGATGACTTTGTCGTTCAATCGAAGCGGGACCGTCAGCGAACTCTTCGCACATTCGAGGCCCTGCAGATAACGCGGGTCCTTCGACGTGTCGTGGCAGATGTAGCTTCGGCCGGTGGCGGCGACGAAGCCGCTGATGCCGTTGTCCTCGGCGGAGGCGAACATGTCGAGATCCTGGCTCTTGGGGCACATGCCGTGCTGCAGGACGATTTCGAGGCGGTTGGTTTTCTTGTCGATGAGCAGGACCGCGAAATTGTCGAAGTGGAGCAGGTCGCGCATGTAGCGGAGAATCTTCTGCTCCAGCAAGGCGATGCGGTCTTCGACGTCCATCGTGGAGAGTGTCTGGGCGTCGAGCTGAACCAGCTCGCGGCCTGCCAAGTCGATGGCATCAAGCTTCTTCTGAAGGCGACGGCTGTGGGTCACTTCCCAGACGACGGCGGTGAATTGGGTCAGCTCCTCGGTGACGTCGTCGATGATGGGGGTGAGGGTGACTTCGAAGTACTGGTCGGCGGAGGCGGTGAGACTAAAACGACGAGCCCGGGCATGTGCTGGTCGCCCGGGCTCCTTGCTGAACTGACTGGTCGTTCGCGCACAACAGTCAGAGATTTGTTTGATGAGTTCTTCGGGAAAACTCTGCATCTTTGGATTGGACCAGATGACGCGCCCGTCGAGGTCCACGATGCAGACGCCCTGTCCGATCGTGTTGAGGATCATCGTCGCCTGCTGCTCGACGATGTTGCGCTCGAGCGCCATGAAGTCGCTCTGGTCGCTGACGATAAGGTCGTAGTGGCCGTCGCGCAGGGCGTTCATCGCATCGGAGAAGGAGTCGACGATGCGCACCTGGGCCTCTTCGCCGAGCCGGGCGAGGAGGGCGCTGCCGCGTGAACCTGGTTTTGAAAGAAGAAGAATCTTAGGCCGCGTTGCCGTTCCGTTCATTTTTTCCGCCTGCATTCCGGTGAAGCCGCCGAATCCAATTCCTCATTATCGGCGAAAAACGTTTCACCAGCCGTTGCTGTCCGAGATATTCTATCGCTGAAGCATACGAAAATCCAAGTGCGGCCGCGCATGAGGAATTTGCTGAGGGCGACCAGCCGGCGTTGAAAAGCGGGTGATTATCAGTCACGGGCAGGTACTGCTCCGAATCGCCTGCTTCGTAAACGGCCTGCTGGTGCGATTCAGTGATTCAATGGCAGGCTATTTCGGGTTCGGGGGCATCCCAGAGCATGTTGCGGATGGCGGGGGCGATCCAGTGCTGGACGAAGCGGGGGTGGGTCCAGCCGGCGTGGCCGCCGTCGTTTCCGAGGCGCAGCAGGTCTTCGTGCCATTCGCGCTGGCGGAGCTTTGCGTAGAGCCGTGAATCGGATTCGGTCATGTCTTCGGGAAGTTCGAAACCGACCTTGCCGGCGGCCTCGCAGTATTGGCGGTCGATGGTGCCGGCGATGCGGGTGCCGGGCCCGAGGAGCAGGCAGTCGCGCTGCGAGTAGCAGTTGTAAATGTGCGAACGCGTGCGTGCGAGGGCCGGACGCAGGTCGTAGGCGGGGCTGAGAGCCACGCCGAGCAGCGTCACGCTTTCGACCGGGCAATCTTTTGGAAGTTGCCCGACGGCCATCAGCGCGATGGCGGCGCCGCCGGAATGGCCGACGACGTGGACCTGGCGATCGGGATACTTACACATGTAGCGCTGGAGGTGGCGGCTGACCTTCTTGGCCATTCGTTCGTTGCGGGTGTGACTGGTGAGGTTGATGAGAAACCCGCCGGGGATTTTGGTGCCCCAGTCGTAGACCTCGATGCCGCAGTTCACGCCGCCGCGGTCGAGGCCGCGGGCGATGTTGCGGTTCCAGGGACTGGGACCTTCGACGCCGGGAAGAACGACGACGAGGCCGCGTTCGAGACGGTCTTCGTTTTTGAGTTCGTTGAGGCCGCAGCCGGGGATTGAAAGGAAGAGCAAAATCAGGATTGCCGGGGGAGAAAGCTTGCGGCAGGTTGGAAACCTGCTGCACCCCTCACCGGTTGGAAACCGGTGCCACTTGGAAACCAACGTCGAGATCATGTGTCTGCCAGTCCGCGGCGGGCGCGATCGGTGTGATGGATGAGCAGGATCCACATCAGGATGGATTGCGCGAAGGCGATCGCGGCATACGCCCACGTTTCCAGTTGACCAAAATCGGCGTACTTAATCAACACGGCAAACCCGATAAGCGTGACGGTCGTCCCGATAAATGTGACGCCGGCAGCGGTGTAGAGCCATTTCGAATAGCCGGCCGTTGAGCGCGCGGCCGCAGCGCCGAACAGAGCCAGCGATCCGACCGCGACAGCGACGACCGCGGCAACGTGGGTCTTGGGAAGCGCGAAGGCGGCGAGGCGGCTGGACCAGTTTTGGCCCGGCGGCCACGTCGTCCAGAGCCAGTAGGCGACGATGCCGAAGACGAACCACGCGGCCATCGCGGCCCAGGCGCGCAGACCCGCGTTGGGAAGCAACATGCGAATTCCCGCAGCGCCGATGATGCCGGCGAGGAAGGCGGTGAGGTAGACCCACCCGAAGACGACGCCAATGCGGAGGCGGGCCTTGCGCATTAACGCCTTCTTTTGCGCGAAGGAGTATTCCAAGGGGATTTCGGCTTGACCGTTTTCACGAAGGCGGGGTCCCAGCATAGGGAGGACGTCGGCCGGACCTTGCCGGCGCAGCGCCGGGTCGGGCGCTTCTCCAACGGCGTTCATCAGGGTCGGCGGCGAAGCGCGGGACATGGCGACTTCGTAGGCTCGGGAATAGGCGAAGAGGGCGTTGCGGCCTTCCTCCTTGTCGACGTGGAGGGCGGCGGCGAACCAGACGGCGGCGAAAGCGAGGGTCAGCGCGCCGACACCGAGGGCCAAGTGGAGAAGGATACCTCCGAGCAGGATGAACTCGGCGGCGAGGACCCATCGCCACTGGTCGACGTACTCGAGGTCGCGAATCGCCAGCGACGGCCAATCGGTGCCGGGATATTCAAAAATCTTGAGGCTTCCATCGTGAATGCAGGCGAACGCGAGTGCCAGCAGCAGGACGGCGTTCAGGAAATGGGTGAGCCGGTTTCGCGACAGGAAGGCGATGCCGATGAAAGTCAGCAGGCAGACCGTGCCCCATTTGAATTCGCTGTCCCACTGGCCGACGAACTCGGCTGCGGATCCGCTGAACCGCTGGGCCGCTTCCGGATATTGGAACCAGTCACGCAGCACGCCGAAGCATGCCAGCACCGTGAGGCCGAGGCCGATCAGCGAGGCGGTGTTGGGCATGCGCATAGCTGCGAATGCGTGGATCAGGTAGGCGAGGGCGGCGCCGAAGGCGACGATGAGCGGCCAGCCGGGCTGCGTGTCGAAATGTTGCTCGATGCGCGGGGCCAGCAGTCGACAGGCGAGGTAGGCGACGATGGTGCAGGCCAGCGCGCTCACGAAGTAGTCGAAGGGGTTTACGCCGAGACAGAACGTGGCCATCGCGATGAGGGCGGCGGCGAGGATGAGGAACGGCCAGCGCAGCTTCAACTCGGCCCACGCGCGCTCTGAGATCGCTTGTGCCCGGCCAGTGACAGCGGACGGCAGGGGCGGCAGCGCGGCAGTATCCGAGGGTGCAATGACGAATTCGCCGGGTGAAGGTGGATAAAGAAAGCGGTCCCATGTTTGTTCGGTCTGTGAACCGACGAAAACGCCAACGAGGATGAGAAGCAAACCGAGAGCCTTTATCGTTCCGGATCGCGGCGCGGGCGCCCGCGCGCCGAGTTCCGCAGCGTGAACGTGGATCGTCGGAACCGCGGCCAATCCTGGGTCGGGCACAGTGGCCGGCGCGCGGTTCAGTTCCACGACGGGACGCGGCGGGGCTGGTTTGTAGGAATCGTTCGTAGGAGTGTGTGGAGGATTCATCCGCGACGGTCTCGTTTGAAGCAGCGGCGCGCGCGACGCCCCCGCAATAATGGAATTCGGTTCATTACTTATACAGACGCATCGTCAGCCGATGCCGCACGCCGTATTTAATTATGGGCCGAAAGCGGTTTATTCGGAAATTATGGGACACGAGTTCAGAGCCGCGACCGGGGGCAGCCGTAAGGCTTTGAAGATTTCCGCGTGGTTCTGAATTCCAAGCACCCCCTCGTCGTTCGAGCGGTGACCGCTTCCTTACGGGCGCGGCTCTGTTTTACGTCGGCCAGTCGCGGGGGCCGAGGCTGACGAGAGCGCAGTCGCCGGTGATCGGCCAGCGTTCGAGGTATTCGCGAACAGTTTTCGGCGTGACCGCGTCGATGGCGGCGAGGCGCTCGGCGACGGTGCGGGGGCGGCCGAAGTCGTCGATGTCCTGGATCATCTGCATGAGCCGGTAATAGGGGGCTTCGCCTTCGGTAGCGAGGGCGGTGCGGCTGCGATTTTTGACGCGCTGGACTTCATCGTCGGTGACACCCTCGCGCATCACCTTTTCCATTTCGGTGCGCATCGCGGCGACGAGTTCGTCGGCCTGGTCCGGCTCGCTGAAGCCGAAGGCGAGCATCATGCCGTCGTCGCAATAATCGAGCCGGCCTGCGGCGACATGGGGGGCGACGCCGGCCTGGATGATGTTCCAGAAGAAGCGGGAGTTCTGGCCGCCGAGGATGGAGGCGAGAACGTCGCCGCTGTCGCGGTCGTCGTGCAGGGCCGAAGGGGCGGGATAGATGAGTCCGATGGCCTGGCGCTGGAAGCGATCTGAGACCATCTTACGCACGCCGCGCTTGGGGGCACGAGGCGTCATTCTTTCGGGCCGCGGCGATTTTTTCTGCCAGCCGCCGCAGATGCGCTGTGCCATGCTTATGACATTCTTCGGATCGATCGCGCCGGTGACCATCAGAACCATGTTCGCAGGGTGGTAGCGGTCCTGGAAGTAGTTGAAGAGCTGGTCACGCGACAGGCGGCCGATGGAATCCGTCGTGCCAAGGACCGGCCACTGAAGCGGGTGATCGGTGTAAACCGCCTCGTGAATAAGGTCGTACACCTTGCGTTCCAGCGAATCCTCGGACATCGCGATCTCTTCGAGGATCACCTTCTTTT
>DATMEE010000470.1:0-2658 GCA_035557035.1 Phycisphaerae bacterium | reverse complement strand
GTCGGCGCCGGCGAGATCGCGCAGGTCGATGTCATAGGCCTCGGCCATTTTGACGAGGATTTGCGCCGTCACCGGCCGCTGATTGCGTTCGATCAGATTCACGTAGCTCGGCGAAATGCCCAGCTCTTCGGCCATCTGTGTCTGGGACAGGCTGAGTTGCCGCCGCAATCGGCGAAAGCGCGGACCGATGAACAACTTGCGGGCGGCGGATGATGCGGTCTTGGACATCGTTGTTACAATCGTGACATTCGGACAAAGTAATTTGTCGAACTGTGACACAATAGCACGAATAACTCCAGCAGGCGCTTTCCGAAGCTGTGTGCGGCGCGTTATGGCCTTTAGATATTCTCCTCCCAGCCGCTGTCACGGCTGTATGAAAGGAAAGGCCATGAGCAAGCTGACCCTATCCGGCATCATTCCGAGCGCGCCCGTCGGCCGTTTCGACGGGATCGAGCGCCCCTACACGCCGGAAGACGTCATGCGCCTGCGCGGGTCGTTCCAGATCCGTTACTCGCTGGCCGAGCGCGGCGCGAACCGGCTCTGGGAGCTCCTGCAGTCGGAGCCTTACCTGCCGTCGCTCGGCGCGATGACCGGCAACCAGGCCATGCAGATGGTCCGCGCAGGCTTGCAGGCCATTTATCTGTCCGGCTGGCAGGTCGCCGCCGACAACAACAATGCGGGCCAGACTTATCCCGACCAGAGCCTTTATCCGTCGGATTCCGGCCCCGAGCTCTGCCGTCGGATCAACAAGACGCTCGCGCGTGCCGACCAGATCGAACATTCGGAAGGCGGAGCGAAACGCGACTGGTTCGTGCCGATCGTCGCCGACGCGGAAGCTGGCTTTGGCGGGCCGCTCAACGCCTTCGAGATCATGAAGAACTACATCGATGCGGGCGCTGCCGGCGTTCACTTCGAGGATCAGCTCGCGTCTGAGAAGAAGTGCGGGCATCTCGGCGGCAAGGTGTTGATCCCGACGGCTGCGCACGAGCGCAACCTGACTGCGGCGCGGCTTGCGGCGGACGTCTGCGGCGTGCCGACGCTTGTCATGGCGCGCACGGATGCCGAGAGCGCGCGACTCATCACATCGGACATCGACGAGCGCGATCGCGAGTTCATCACCGGCGAGCGGACGGCTGAAGGGTTCTATCGGCTGAAGCCCGACACCGGGCTCGCTCATTGTATCAAGCGTGGCCTCGCCTTCGCGCCGCTCGCGGATCTTCTGTGGTGGGAGACATCACATCCGAATCTCAACGAGGCACGCGAGTTCGCCGAAGCGATCCATCGTCAGTATCCGGGCAAGATGCTCGCCTACAATTGCTCGCCGTCCTTCAACTGGCGCGCCAACCTCGATGAGCCGACGATTCGGCACTTCCAGCGCGAACTCGGCGCGATGGGCTACAAGTATCAGTTCGTCACGCTCGCCGGTTTCCACAGTCTCAATCACGGCATGTTCGAACTCGCGCGCGGCTATGCCGCTCGCGGCATGTCGGCCTATTCCGAGTTGCAGGAAGCGGAGTTCGAAGCCGAGCGCAACGGTTACACCGCCACGCGCCATCAGCGTGAAGTCGGCACCGGCTATTTCGATCTCGTGAACGTCACGATCAACGGCGGCGCATCGTCAACGACAGCAATGTCGGAATCGACGGAGAGCGCGCAGTTCGAGGCGCCGCGCACGCAGATCGCAGCGGAATGAGTGGGGCGAACCGATGGAGGTGACCATGAACAATCGTTTTTGGGTCCTCGGCGGCGAATACAAATCGCTCCGCTTTGAGGAGTTGATCGACGGCACAGAACGGCTGTTGGGGCCGTTTCTTGCCCGCAACGAAGCGGAGCGCACGTGGCGCGAGGTGTCGGAGCGACATCGTCCGCAGTGCAACGTGCGCTTCACGATCGTTGAAGAACGGACTTCGGCGCCGGTACGCTAACCTCCCGCGCCAGCGCACCGGCTCATGTTTCCCCCGAGCCGGTGCGCATTTTTTTTCAGAGCGGCTCGCCTTTGAGCCAACGGGCACCGCGGGCATATAGAGCGTCAAGCTCGGGGCCTTCGATGCCCGGCATGTCGGGCTTCACCTTGTAGCCGATCTTCGTCTGGAGATAGGCGAGGTGGCGATAGCCCTCGGGAAAGCTGTCCAAGAGCTTCCGATCGAGCGCGACCTTGGCCGCGGGATCGACCGGATCGAAGCGATCCTTTTCGTAAATCGGCTGGCGCAGGACCAGGCCCCATCGGCCGTCGCGGCGTTCGAAGAAATCGTAGAAGCGGCCCGTGCAGACGACATCTCCGATGACACCTTCGACCGGCGCGCGCTGCGAGATCGTCATCTTGGTCTGGGCGATTGCTCGATTGCCTGCGACGTCGATCGAGCTGCCGCCGAGGAAATGCAGAATGCGCACGCCCTTGGCCCAGCCTTCATTATTGACCTTGATGAATTCCTCGAAGCCGCCCTGAAACCAGGTGGCCATCATGCGGCCCTCGGGATGCCAGACGGTGCGAAACTGATCCCACAGGCGCGCATCGCGCCATAGGGCCCAATTCTCCACAAGTTCGCGAATGATCGATCTGTCGGCGACGGGATCGGCCTGCATCGGACTATTTCGGCTGAGCCGGCCCTTCGACACGGCGGAAGGTGCGGGTGACGGTGCACTGGAAATGGTTCTTGG
>DATMEE010000469.1:0-3495 GCA_035557035.1 Phycisphaerae bacterium | reverse complement strand
TGCCCCTGGTGAAGGATACTGTCCAGATCGCGGAGAAATTCCGCGCCGCTGTCATGAGCGTGTTCAACCGGTGCTGCGCAGGGCGAGACGAAGCGGCGCGGTATCTTCGTTCCGACGCGGATCGACACGCTTCACCAACGTTCTCCGGCAAGGACAAAGACGGCCATATCCTGGCGAGCAATGCACACGCCTATTTCTTGCCAATGCCGGACAGGACCGATCCTCGATATGTGCGTAAAGTGATCGTTTATGCACGGGTCGGCTTTGAGCCGTTAGAAGTGGCCGCATTGAGAAAGACGCAGGTTGAGGAGCGGCGAGGTAATAATAAGTTACTGTGGTGTTCTCGGCTAATCGGCCTAGACGACAACCCCTCGCGCGATCTTCATCTTCGCGGCCCTTCATCCACATGGATTTCCTTTACACCGTTCATCGCCCACCGCCACGCCAAGCGTCGTGGAAGCATGCGCGACATCCCGGAAAACACGGATGACCCGAGAGGTTCATTTCTCGCTCTCGCCGCCCGTGAGATCTGTCAAACGCGAGGGCTGCCGCCCTTGCTTGATGCGACGCCGGTGACGGCGGCAAAGAATCAACTGCAATTCTATGAGTTCCGCCGTGCGCGCCGTAAGCCCGGAAACGACGCGTATACGCGCACAACAGGTTACTTGCGACTCACCTTTGAAATGCCGATTACCGGCCCATTATGTCTTGGTTATAACAACCACTTCGGCATGGGTCTCTTCGCGGCAACAGATAAGTAGTCAAGTTTCATTTCAGTCGCACCGATCTTTGACAAGTGAATACGCCACCTGGGGGGCCGGGTTATGTCGTTACAGGACGATGCCGCGTCGCGGCCGCGAGATGCCGCGCCGGAGCCGCATGTTTCGGCAAGGGCGGCCGACGCGACTGGCCTTGCTGGCGCTTCGGACTCTGCGTGTTCCGATCACCGTCCGGCAGGGGCGCCGGACGCTACCCTTGCTGGCGCTACCGGCTCGGACCATGACGGCGACGAGACGTCCCTGCTCCCCGTGCGGATGTTGAACGAGTTCACCTATTGCCCGCGGCTCTTTCACTTCATGCACGTCGAGGGCCGCTGGGCTGACAACGTGTACACCGTCGAGGGCAAGGCCGTTCATCGCCGCGTGGACAAGCTCGACCAGGCTCTGCCCGATGCGGTGAATCAAGCAGGGCCAAATGTTGACACTTCGGCCGGGTCGGACGCCCTGCGCCGTGACGGCGCCCCGAACGATTCCTGCGACGCAACCCGCGCCGGCGCCCCGAGTCTCTCCGTCTCGGACGACGCCCCTGTCGCCGAAAATTCCCGCGGGTCGCAAGATGATAACGGAGTCAGGCCGGCTCGAACCTCCAAATCGCGCAAGCGCGGCACGTCGGCGGACGGGAAACCGCTTCCTGACGGGCGCGGCTCTGTTAAAGGATTGGACACCTCAAACGACGGCGACGAGCCGCCTGTCATCAGCCGCTCGGTGCCGCTCGGCTCGCACTCACTCGGCATCACGGCCAAGCTCGATCTCGTCTCCACCGCGGCCGGACCGGACGGCGCGGCCGAGGCGGTGCCCGTCGAGACGAAGCGCGGCCGGGTGCCGGACAACGAGCATCGGTGTTACGAGCCGGAGCGCGTTCAGCTCATGGCCCAGGGCCTGCTGCTGCGGGAGCATGGCTATCGATGCGACCACGGCGTGTTGTATTTTGCCGGCTCGCGCACGCGCGTCGATGTGCCCTTTACGGCCGAGCTGGAGGCGCGGACGCTCGCGCAGATCGAGCAGGCCCGCCAGGCCGCGCATCGCCGCGATCTGCCGCCGCCGCTGGAGGACAGCCCGAAGTGCAATGGCTGCTCGCTGAATGGCATTTGCCTGCCGGATGAGACGCTGGCGCTTCAGCACGTGCCTGCCGATCCGCTGACACCGTCGTCCGGCGGGAATGGGAACGGCCATGCGGTTCGCCGCCTCTATCCCGCCCGGCAGGACGCGCTGCCGCTTTACGTTCAGGAGCAGGGAGCCATCGTTACCAAGACAAGCAAGACTCTCGTCATCAAGAAGCAAGGCCAGGAATTGGGCCGCGCGGGGCTGAAGGATGTCAGTCATCTCGTGCTCTGCGGAAACATCGGCGTCACCGCCCAGACCGTCCACCTGCTCTGCGAGGCCGGCATTCCGATCGTTCATCTCTCAATGGGCCAGTGGTTTTATGGCGTGACTCAGGGAATCACGCTCCGCAACGCCTACGATCGCGCCGCGCAGTTCGCCGCCGCCGGCCAGCCGCATCGGTGCCTGGCCTTTGCTCGCGAGCTTGTTTCTGCGAAGGGAATGAACCAGCGGACGATCCTTCGCCGCAACGCCTCGCCGCCCCAGCGAACCCTCGATGACATGTCCGACCTCCTGACCCGCGTCGAAAAGGTGCAGGAAATCGATCAATTGCTCGGTCTGGAGGGCGCCATCGCGGCACACTACTTCAAGCAGTTCAACAATATGCTCAGCCCTCGCGATTTCGATGCGCAATGGGATTTCAACTCGCGCAATCGCCGCCCCCCGCGCGACCCCATTAACGCTTTGCTTTCTTTCGGTTACGCACTTCTCACCAAGGAATGCACGGTGGCCTTACTGGGCGAGGGGCTGGACCCCTGGTGGGGACTCTATCATCAGCCTCGTCACGGCCGGCCCGCGCTGGCGCTCGATCTGATGGAGCCGTTTCGACCGCTCATCGTCGATTCCGCCGTCATCACCGCGGTCAACACCGGGATGGTCCAGGCCGGTGATTTCACGCAGTCGAACGCCGCCTGCATGATGAACGATCGCGGCCGCAAGGCGATGATCCGGGCCTATGAAGCCCGGCTCGACCAGCTCATCACTCATCCGGTGTTCGACTATCGCTGCTCGTGGCGAGCGGTCGTCCGACTTCAGGCCCGTTTACTCGCTCGGTGGCTGCGGGGTGACATTCCGAAATACGAAAGCATCGTGACGCGTTAACCATGTCCAGACGGCACTATCTCATCTCCTATGATATCTCCGACGACAAGCGTCGGAACCATGTCTTTCAGGCATTGCACGATAGTGGAGATCATGCTCAATACAGCGTGTTTTTTTGCCAGCTCAACCCGCAGGAGCTGGCGGCATTGCGGAGCGAGTTGACAGGCTTTATAAACGCTCGCCAAGATCAAGTGCTGATCGTCGACCTCGGCGAAGCCCATAATCCGCTCGATGCGGGTATCGAGTGCATCGGTCAGCGATACAATCCGCCGGCCCGTGTGCAGATAATATGAAGGTACGCGGTGGCCGGCACGTAATTCGAGCGGTTCGGTGATTCGGATATGGCCGCAACCGTTCGATGTCGTTTGTGAGTCGAGATTTAGGTGAGAAAAGTGTGTAGAATGTCGTTTACTAAAGACTGCGGCCATCGGCGCCACTCGAAAACACGATCCTATATCGTGATCCACAGCCAAGTTGCGAGAGCCGGAGTTTCCGCGTTCACCAGAACGCGGCC
>DATMEE010000468.1:0-25803 GCA_035557035.1 Phycisphaerae bacterium | reverse complement strand
GCGTCGGTCAGGTCCTGAATTTTCAGTCGGGCATGGCCCAAAGCCACGCCCTGTTTCGGATCGATCCATGAGCCGGCATCCTCCGGGCCTCGATGGCGAACCCGGCGGATCATTTCCTCAAGCACGCTTGGCTCGAAGAGACCTGCCGCGCGAATGTAACCAGCGATTCCACACATGTGATTCCGATGATAGAGATACGGAACGACCTTGGCCAAGGGTCGGCTTCACGCCGGTCCGCGCCGACTTTCTTCAAGCCGTGTATCCTCTCACCCATGAATATCCTGCACGTCACCCAGTCGCTCGATCCGAGTTGGGGGGGAATCGCGCGCGTTCTGCCTATGCTGGCGGAGCAACTTAAGCAGGCCGGGGTCAATTCCCGCATTGCTGTTCTGAGCGGGGATCGGTTTGGCACTCCGGCTGCCATTGAAGGAGTCGAGGTTCGTGCTTATGAGGCCGCTCGGAAGTCGCGACTTGGGTCGGCAAAGGCGTTCGATCACGAAATTCGCGACCTGGTTGGGTCCGCCGACCTGGTGCATCTTCACGGTCTGTGGTCTGCCCAGAACTGGAGCGCCGGCAAGGCGGCTCGAAAAGCCGGGAAGCCTTTCATCATGACGCCGCACAGCATGATGATGCCGTGGGCCTGGCGGCGCAGCGCCTGGAAAAAGCGCCCGATCGGATGGCTTTTTGAACATCACAACCTGCGCACGGCGTCGCGCATACATGCGCTGGCGGAAGGGGAGGCCCGGCACATTCGGGCCCTCGGTTTCAACCAGAACGTGGTGGTGATCCCCAACGGCCTGTCAGTCGAGGAATTTCGCGATTTTCCGCCGGCTGACGCGATCGAGGCACGATTTCCCAATACGCGGAAAGCAAAGTGGGTCTTGTTTCTCGGCCGGATCGCGGAGCAGAAAGGAATCGTCGAGGCGCTGCGGGCCTGCTTCGACACACTGGCTTCAGGAAAGGACTGGCATCTTCTGATTGCCGGTCCCGACGAATTCAAGATGCAGCCCATGCTTCAGGCCGCGATCGGCCGCAAGGGCTTGGGGGAGCGCGTGACCTTTACGGGCATGTTGACGCGGGAAGAAGCTCGCGCGTGCCTGGGGCGTGCATCCATTCTGCTGCAGCCCAGCAAGAGCGAAGGGCTGAGCATGTCCATTCTCGAAGCGATGGCGGCGGGGTTGCCGGTCATCATCTCCGACGCCTGCAACATGCCGGAGGTGGAGGAGCAGGGGGCCGGAAGGGTGGTGGCGCCGGATCGTCGTGCCATTTCATCGGCACTTCGGCAGATGGTCGGCGTGTCGGATGAGGAACGGCGCTCGATGGGCGCCCGCGGGCGGGAATTGGTTCAGCGGCGTTTTTCGTGGCGGGTGTTGACGACGCAATACGTGCGGATGTATCGCGAGGCGATCGCCGGAAATTGATCGCCGCGGCGAGTTATTCCTCAAGCATACTTCGCTCGAAGCCGCTCGCGCCACTTCGAGGGATGGCGGTCGCTCTCGTCGTCTTGCGCTTCGACGGGTTTCGTTGGTTCCGACTTTGGTTGAGGCGCGGACGGTCGATACTTGCGAGCGGGAGGCTCGCCTGGTTGCGTGCGTTCGGGGGGACTGATGCGCCGGGTTGCGGATTGCATCGGTCGGGGTGAACTGCTCCGCCATGGTGGGTCATAAGACCGACCCAACTTACAGCGTTGCGGGGCGATAGCCGCGCTTGCATTTCCGTGACGCCGCTCGAAAGCGGCGCGCTGGAACGAGGCCGACCGCGCGGAGGGCGCGTTCGTCGTCGGCTGCTGACAGCCGACCATCGCGACGGCCAGGAACGACCAGACCAGTCCCCAAAATAGACGTCGGTGCAAATCCCAGGTCAACACGGCGTTCCCCCCACGGTTGACGTGCAGACTTCCAGTTTCATGTCACGTTGCGCTTGGCACCGTGGCGTCCCGCTCCTCTCGATCCCAGCCCGGCAATCTGCCAATTCTATATGCCGCGACTCTGCTGGAATGGTCCATCGAACTGCTTTGCCGTCATCGTGAGTGCGGAGCCGCGCCGGGTCGGGCGGGTTTTTTGACGGTCGCTTAGAGGCTGGTTCCGGCCTCGTTTCTCGGGCGATGGCCGATATCAATGCTGAAAAACGGGTCCCCGCCCAATCAATGACTCAGCTTTTCGGTTCGGAGCGCTCAATGTGTGCCGCATCTCCGAGGCAAACGATGCCTGTCCGATAATTCAGGAGGAAACCGCTTCGCGCGTCGACGAACTGCGCAGCTATAGGACGAACATCAGCCTCATGCATGACTGCACTTTCCCATTACGTCGCGCCACAGGGATCGCGTGCCTGCTGGTTTTTGGTGCTGCGGCAGGCGTTAGCGGCCAAATTGTTGAAACGTCGCCGCCAAGACCAAGCCCGACGGCGCTGACGCCGCCGGCGGAAATCGAGCGCGTCAATGCCTCGCGCATCCACGTGCATTTTCGTTTGAAACCCGGATCGAAGCCCCGCGCCGTGCAAGTTTACTTCACAAACGACGGCGCACGGAGCTGGCACGCGGCGCGTTCGGCGCCCGCCGAGAGTCCGGCCGTCTTCGATGCTCCGGCCGACGGCGACTTCGGCCTCTATCTTGCATTTGCAAGTGCCGAAGGATCGGCACGTCAACCCGCGCCGGGCAAAGCGCCGCACCGCTGGGTGCGGGTCGATCGCACGCCGCCGGTCGTGCAACTCCTCAGTCTGAAGCCGGATCATCGCTTTGGGTCGAACCGCGAAATCCAACTTCGCTGGCGAGTCGAGGACGATGACCTGCCCGGGCGGCCGGTCGCGATTCACTATCGTTCCGAGCAGACGAAGTCTTTTGTTCTCGTCGCCGATTCGCTCGGCGGCGACGGCGCCTATCGCTGGACCGTGCCCGTCGGAATCTCCGGCCGCGTGGAGCTGCGATGGACGGCCGTCGATCGCGCCGGCAACCGGGGCGAGTACTGCGACGAGCGTTTGCACATTAGCGGCGAGGCCGCGGAGCTGGCATTCAGCAAAACACTAAACGAGGCTGATGGCTTGACAAACCGCACGTCGATTCCCTCGACCGGGAAGGGTGTGGTCGAAAACTCACAGGGTTCCGGCGCGGACGTTGAACTCGCCGGTGTATCAGAGCCGGATGGTGGCGAGCAGACGGGCCAATCCGTTGATGCGAGCCAGGCAAAAAAGCAGTATGATCTCGGCGCGTGGCACCGTCTCCGCGGCGAATTCGATTTGGCCGTCTTGAGATACCGCGACGCACTTCGACTGCGGCCTGATTTTCGCGCCGCTCGAATTGATCTGGCGGCGGTGCTTTGCGTACGCGGCGAATGGGACGAGGCCGAGCGAGAGTACGCGACCGTGCTGGACAAAGACACGAAAGATCGATCCGCTCTGAAGGGATTGGCGTTGATCCAGGGAAAAAAGCGCAACTATCGTTCGGCGCATGCAACGCTGCAAAAGCTCCTGCTGTTGGACCCAAAGGACGCGGAGTCCTGGCTGTATTTCGGCGACGTTTGTCTGTTTCTCGGCGAGCGACCGGCGGCGCGCGAGGCGTGGCTGAGTGCCGGCACGCTCGCGGCGTCACCTAAGGAGGTTCGTGCCCGTGCCGTGAAGCGGCTGGAGATCTACAGCTCGGAATCCCTGATGCTGGCGCGTGAGTCGAGTGACGAGTGACCCGCATCTCGTCGTGCGGACCTGAATATGGCGAAGTCGACCACCGCAAGAAAATCGAACGCCGGCCCGATGCCCGTTTATGCGGTCTTCGGCAAGGATGAATTCCTGCGCTCGCGGCGACTGCGATCCCTTGTCAAGGAACTGGTCGGCGACGCGGATGAATCGATGGCGCTTTCGACGCTGCAGGGCGGTTCGGTCAGCGTGGCCGACGTGCTGGATGAAGTGCGGACGCCATCGATGCTGTCGCCGTTGCGGATCGTCTGCGTGCGCGATGCCGATCAGCTCTTTGTCAAAGATGGCGACGACGAGGGCACCAAGCCCGCGCCGGCTGAGAAAAGCAGAGCCAAGGGCGGCGAAAAGCCGAGGCGGCCTTCGCGGACGCTGACCAGCCGCGAAGCGATGGAAGCATATATTGAAGGGTGGTCTCCCGAAGCGGTTGCCGAAAGAGTCAAAGCGGGGAAGCCGCCACTGATTTTGACGGGCGTTCTCGTGCTGGACTGCAAGACGTGGCCGAAGACCACCCGGCTTTTCAAAATGGTCGAGAAGTACGGCCTGAATTTGAATTGCGAGCCGCCCGGTGAAAAAGACGTCGAGTCGTGGGTTCGACAGGCGGCGCGAGAGGAATTCGGCTGCAAGTTCGCGGGCAGCGCGGCGGCGCGGCTGGTCGAACTGGTGGGCGACAACCCCGGCTTCCTTTATTCAGAGCTGTCCAAGCTGGCGACCTACGTCGCTCCGCGTCAGGAGATCGGCGAGCAGGACATCAACGCCCTGGTGGGCGAAACGAAGACGGAAATCATCTTCAAGCTACTGGTTGCCCTCACCGAGCGCGACGCGCCTTTGGCTCTACGGCAGTGGCGGCAGGTGCTTGCCGGCGGCCGGGGGGCGGAATTCATGGCCCTGGGCGGTCTGCGATTCGCCTTTGAGCGGTTGGTCAGCATGAAACAGTTGCACGACCGAGGGGCGAATGCCTGGGACATAAAGAAGCAGCTAAATGTCTGGGACCCTGATAATATAGTGCCCAAGCAGCTCACCCAGTTTACGCTCTCGCAAGTGCGGGACGTGCTGCGGAAGCTTTTGCGAATCGACGTGAATTCGAAGACCGGCCTCGGAGGCGTGGACACTTCGGTTGAGAAACTCATTGTGGAGTTGTGCGCGGCGTGACCCGCCGCGGCTGTGTAAAGGATTACCGATCATGCTCAACAATCCCCGTGCATATTTCACGCGAATCCTGTGTTTTGCGGCGGTGCTTCTGATCGCCGGTTGCTCGGACGCCCAGAAGCAGGACTGGAACGAGTTCTGGGGGGTGAGCGAACCCAAGAAACAGAGCGGCGTTCGCACCGCTTCCAAAAAGAAAGCGGCTCCTTCACGGCAAACCCAAACTGCGTCGGGCAAGCAGCCCGCTTCCCGTTCGCGGGCGGCAGCTCCGGCGAAGACGAAAGAGCCCTCCGATCGACCGCGGCAGGCCGAGCCATCGAATGATGTCAATCAGGACGTGGGCGCCTATTCGGCGCGGATGAAGCCGGTGAAGGAAACGGAATATCAGCCGAACGATCACACCTCGAAGATTCACCGCCAGCAGGACCCGAATCGCCAGAAGCGAATTCATCACGTCGCCCATACCGACCAGAAGGACGAGCCGGTTTCCGGTTCAACCAGCGGCGGCGACGCGCTGGAGCGCTACGAGCGCAACACCGGCGTCCCGGCGGAAGCCGAGGTCGAAGGCGTTGAGGAATCCGAGCCGGGCAATTCCAGCGAGGAAAGGCCTCTTCGGGACGAGCCGACCGACACCGTCGCCGCGTCGGACAAAACATCTCCGGCGACGCCCGATGAAACGGAATCGGATCAACTAGAAGCCGATGCGGCGCCTGCGAACAAGCGGAGCGCGAACGTCGAGGAAGAAAATCAGTCCGAACCATCGCGCTCCGACGTGAACGAGGGTGATGGGCAGGCGCCAGCGAAGGAGATTGAACCCGGGAAAATCGAGGGGCAGCGCGACGCTGTCGCCCGATCGGATTCGGAACAGACCAAGGGCGTGCCAGAAGGAAGTCACCCTTCTACAGAAGTCGACCCTGCGGAGATCGAGCCTGCGGCGTCCAATGCAATGTTCGCTCCCGAGACGCCGCCAACCGGCGCTGCCTCTCGCGATGCGTCGCCTCGTGAACCAGAACCATCGGTCGACGCGCAGACGAATGGGAACGCGCCGGATCGACCTTCGGGTCATGAACCCCGGAAGCCGGTTGACAGCAAAACGTACGAGACGGGCTCGCCGGCATCTGATGCTGGTTCAAACACGGCGGAGCTGGAGGAAATCTCCATTTCCGCCGCGCCCGAAGCAGCAACGGGAGCGACGCCGCCTGCGAACGACGGTCCCGCCGTTTCCGCCAACTCGGACGCCTCACTGGCAAACAATGAGGCAACTTCGTATGAGAGGCTGATCGCCGATCAGGAGAAAGTCGTTGCGGCAGACCCCAACGATCTCGAACAGCAGTATCGCCTTCGCATGATGTATCTGGTGGATGGTCATGACGACAAGGCCAAGGACGACATTCCCGGACTTGATGCCGATCTGCAGCGCATTATCTCCGCGCAAATCGACTCACTCATCTCCGCCCGCTCGACATCCGGCCGCGATCCGGCCACGTGGGCGACGCGGCAGTTGGAATCAATTGAATCGCTGCGGCGCCTGATGAAGGAGCGCGCTGATCTCGTCGTGCCGCGCGTCGTGCTCTGCACCCAGGTGGAAGGGTTCGGTCGCTACAAGCCGATTGAGCCGGCCGAGTTCAAGGCGGGGCGACGCAACCGGGTGCTGATCTATTCCGAGGTGGATAACTTCACGACGAAGCAGACCAACAGCGGCATGTATCGCACGCTTCTTTCGACGCGACAGACCCTGATGACCAAGGACGGCAAGGAAATCTGGAGCGAAAAGTCGGAGAACATCGAAGACCTCGCACGCGGACCGCGGCGCGACTTCTTCCTCTCCACGCTGCCGATCACCATTCCCAAGTCGCTGCCGCCGGGAGACTATGTGCTAAAGGTCGAAATTGAGGACGTGTTGGCCGGCAAGATCAACAGCAACTCGACCGGCTTCAAGATCGTGCCATAGCGATGGCAGCGGAATCGACTGCGGGGTGTTTTTGGATCGCGTCGGCTCCACGTCCTGGCACAATCGGCACGCAGCCGCCTTTCGCAGGTTGGACGAGCTGCTTCGCGCCGGGAATGTGCGCGAGCCAACGGTGATGATCGTCGGCCCCGGCGGGGTCACGCGGCTGATGGCGCCGCTCTTGAACGACTCGGCGCGCGAGCGAGTTTCCGGCGTTCGAAAGCTCATCGGCGATCTCGCCCGTTATGGCGATCAACTTCTGCGCCGCGTGCCCGTCGTGCCGATGGTTTCTCTCGAGCCGTTGGAAGTTTCGCGAACCCTCTCGATGCCGCACCGTTTGATCGTCGTAGACCGCTCGCGGCGCGTTCTTGCTGCGGTGTCGCGCGATCTTCCCGCCGTCGTGGTGCATTGTCATGACGTCGCGCACGACCCGATCCCCGCCGAGGCCGACGTCGTGATTGCATTTAACGTCGTTTGCCGTCTGCCGCTCGAACTCCAGGCCGATGGAATGCGCCATGTCGCCTTCGTCGTGTGCCCCGGCGGCCTTCTCCTGCTGGACGATCGTTCGGCGCGCACGCACGCTGCGCTGCTGGAGGATTTTGATCCGCTCGCGGAAAAAACATATCGACGCCGCGCGGCCGTTTAGCCCAGACGCGGTCGTTTCGGGGAGCTCGCGCTAATCCAAGGAAGGTGAATCTCGCCGCGCTCACCGGGGCCCTGTCGGGCCGCGGCTAAACATGGTTATCATTCGCGCTCGTAGGCGAGTTTGAATGACTTGCTGGTTAGAATGCCCGCATGCTCGAAGCACGCGTTTGCAAGCAGCTCGGCGCGTTCACGCTCGATGTCGATTTCGCGTGCCGCAGGGGCGTCACAGGCATCTTCGGCCCCTCGGGCAGCGGCAAGACCACGCTCCTCAACTGCATCGCCGGGGTCGTGGCGCCGGACGCGGGGCGCATCGCGATGGGAGACGGCGCGCTCTTTGATTCCGATGCGTCGACTCATGTGCCGATGCACCGTCGCCGGATCGGTTACGTGTTTCAGGACTCGCTGCTCTTCCCGCACATGAGCGTGCAGGACAACCTTCTTTACGGTTGCCCGCGCGCTGAAGATGGGGCGGCCTCGTTGCACGAAATCGCATCCCTGCTGGAAATTGACGAGCACCTCGGCAAGCGACCCCACGAACTTTCCGGCGGAGAGCAGCGGCGCGTCAGCCTCGGGCGGGCGGTGCTGTCGCGGCCGCAACTGCTGCTGCTGGATGAGCCGCTGACCGGTCTCGACGCGCCGCTCGGGTTGCGCGTGCTGGGCCGGCTACGACTGGTGCTGGATCGATTCGCGATTCCGGCGCTGTACGTCTCGCATACCGTCAGCGACCTGCTGTATCTGTGCAACGACGCGGTGGTGCTGCGCGACGGCAGAATTGGGAAGACCGGACCGGCCGCCGACGTGCTGCTGCGGTCCGATGTTCTTACCCAGTCGCATTTGAATGAATTGCGGAACATCTTTGCGGCGACGGCCAGTTCCGCCGGGCGCGCTCGCGACGTCGGGGCGATGCGATGCCGCGTCGGCGGCGTCGAGTTGTCCGTGTTTCGACCCGCCGCGGCCGTCGGTTTGTCGCACGGAATAATTCCCGACGTCGAGAAGCCTGAGAGCCTGACGCTCAGCGTTCGCGCGAGCGACATCGTCTTGTCGCGGGAGCGCCCTTCGGGTCTATCGGCCCGGAACGTGTTTCCCGGCGTGGTTACGGGCGTCGTGGATTTTCAGGATCGGCACCTGGTGCTGATCGACGCGGGAGCGCCCTGGAAGGTGGAAGTCAGCGCGGCGGCGCGGGTTGAGCTTGACTTAAGGCAGGGGATGGCGGTTCATCTCGTACTCAAGTCTTCCTCCATATCGGTGGTCTAACTGAAAATGCCCGAATTGTCTGGACTTTGGGCGAGTTTCTCAATTGTGAGATCGCTGTACTCGGTCGCGGCGAAAGCCACGGACGGCACGAAGAGAGTCCCGATGACGAGAATGAAGAAGACACGCGCGCCTTGGACGCGCGAACCTGCTCGCGAAGCGTGACGTGATTGCTTTGCATCGATCTGCGTGTCACCTTGATCCACAACGTAGCCGCTGCGGCACTCGATTATCGCGACATCGTCGCGGCGATGCTCTGATCGACCTGCAGGCCCGCGATGCGCACGAGGAGCGTGCGAGAAGAATGGTCGTGCCACCAACCCGGTCCGCCGTCGGCTGCCGATTTGCGTTTGAGCGAGGGAAGAGATTGGCCGTCGAGCGTGACGTCGGTGGGCGCCTTGCGCCAGTTCTTGAACTGGAGTTGATAGCTCGGCGGGATGAATTCCACGCTGCCTTCGCGGGCCGTCAGGGTGAAGGTGGTCGTGATATCCCCAGAGGTCGCGGCATATTCCTCACGGACGAAAGCTCCGTCGCGGTAGTTGTAGGAATGCCCATCGTCATTGTAGTAAGCGCCTGCGCCGTCGCCGGGGAAGATCGCCAGAACCAACTCGTCCAGCGGCTTTTCATTCGTGAATTGGACCGGTTCGCGCATCGGAATGACCGCGCCGGCGCGGGCGAACATCGGAATTCGATCGAGCTTGGCCTTTACGGTCACGTCTTCGCCGCCCTCAATCGGTGCGCCGCTTTCGAAACCGTACCACGGTCCGGCCGGCAGCCGCAGCTTTCGCTTTTTCGCCTTTTCTTCAACGACCGGCGCGACGAGAATCTGGTCGCCCCACATGAACTGCATCTCGCATTGATGCACCTTTTCCAGTTCGGGAAAGTCCAGCAGCATCGGCCGCATCATCGGAATGCCGGACCGTTCGACCTCGTGCATCTGCGTGTAGAGATAGGGCATGAGCCGGTAGCGCAGCTCTATGGTCTTGCGGTTGATCGCGGTGAATTTCCTGCCGAACGCCGTGGGGTCCTGCTCGGGTGCGTCCTTTTCCAGCCCTCCGCAGGTGTGCGTGCGGCATAGCGGATAAAATATGCCAAGCTGAAGCCACCGCGTATATAGCTCCGGCGAAGGATGACCGCGGAAACCACCGATGTCCGCCCCGACGAACGCCATGCCCGAGAGTCCCATGTTCAGCAGCATGGCAATGCTCATCCGCAGGTGCTCCCAGCTCGACAGGTTGTCGCCGGTCCATACCGCGGCATAGCGCTGCACGCCGGAATAGCCCGCGCGGGTCAGCACGAAGGGCCGTTCGCCTTCGCGCAGGCGGCACACTCCATCATGCGTGGCGCGTGCCATGTTCATGCCATAGACGTTGTGGCACGCGCCGTGCTCGGCCGGCTGGCCGTCGTTGTCGTGCCGCACCGTCATCGGCACCGTTCCGGTCGGGAAGGTGAAATCCGCCGGCTCGTTCATGTCGTTCCAGAAGCCGGCCACGCCTTCTTCAAGGTGCTCCCTGTAAAGCTCGCCCCACCATTTGCGCGTCGCGGCACGGGTGAAGTCGGGATAGACGCTATCGCCGGGCCACACCTTGCCGACATATGGGCGGCCGGTTTCATCGTTGCAGAAGTGGCGGCCGACGATGCCGGCGTCGTAGATGCCGTAGCCCGGCTCTTTTTTGATGCCCGGTTCGACGATGAGCACAGTCTTGAAGCCGTCGTCCGCCAGCTCGTGCAGCAGCTTCAAAGGATTCGGGAAGCGCTCGCGATCCCAGGTGAAGCAGCGAAAGCCGTCCATGTAGTCGATGTCGAGATAGATCGTGTCGCAGGGGATGCGATGCTTGCGGAGGCGCTTGGCGATGTCGCGGACGCGCTTGGCCGATTCGTAGCTCCAGCGGCATTGCTGATAGCCGAGCGACCACAAGGGCGGCAACGGCTGCGTGCCGACGAGCGAGCCATATCGCCGAATCACGTCCTTCGTGGTCGGGCCGGGAATGAAATAGAAGTTCATTTCCCCGCCTTGTGCGCCGAACGAATAGTTGTGCAGCGAGGTCTTGCCGAGGTCGAAGGTTGCGCGGTGCGCATTATCAAAGAAAATGCCATGCGCCTGGCCCGCGTTGAAGCGGATTACGAAGGGATGCGACTGATGGAGCGGGTCGGTCCAGGGATCGTGCTCGGCTGCGTCGTGGTTCCAGTTGACGACGACTTGGCCGCGCTTATCTAGCGGCATTCCCCGTTCGCCGAGGCCGAAGAAATGGTCTTCGTCCTTCATTTGCATCCAGCAGCAAACTTCGTCGCCATCCCAGGCGATGCCCTTGCTGGGGTCCATGGCGGCGAACCGAATGCCGTCCATCGAATGGAACTCGATCCGACATGGGTTTTTCTGAATGACGACGCGCAGCGAGCTCGAGATCAATGTGAGATGGTCCTTCTCGTCTTCAAGCTTCCATGCCGGATGCGTGAAGCCAAACGGCAGCACGGCCCAGGAATGGTCGCGATCGAATTCGCCATCTGGGGCCAGACGCACGCGAACAATGCCGGAGCGTTCGAGACTGACACGCAGTCGCGCATCGCCGCACGCGATGAGGATGCCTGTCGATTCGCGCTCATATCCGGTGACCGGACCAAGAGAGCGCCAACCCGATATTTCGGAGGCATCCGTCCTCGTCAGTGGAAGGTTTGAATGGGTGCTCATAGGGATCTGTCAGGGTCCTGCAAGTTGAAGTCCAAAATGAGTGAACATCAGCGATCGGCTCGCACCGCCGCAGTCGAACCGCGGCGGGTCAAGCTCACGTCGAACATCTCGGCCACCGAATTGATCTTCCCATCGATCAGATCAAAAAGTCGCAGGCAAGCCTGCCTGCCCAGCTCGAAAAGGGGCGTGTGAATCATCGTCAGCGCGGGTTCGCAAAAGGCTGCCTGATGAATGTCATCGCAGCCCATCACGCTGACGTCTTGCGGAACCCGCAGTCCAATACTCTTCAGGCCGCTCAAGGCGCCGATCGCCATTTTGGCATTTTCGGCCAGGATGGCGGTGATTTTTGGGTCCCGCCCGATGAGTTTGATCGAGGCCGATTCGCCGCCTTCTTCAGTGTAGAAACCGTCTTCCACCCGACTGGGGAGGAGTCGAACGCCGCCCCCGGAGATTCCCGCTTCTAAGCCCTGCCGTAGATCGAACGTCGTCTGAACCTCGAACGCGCCATGTATCAAGCCGATGGATCGGTGTCCCAGGCCAATCAAGTGCTCGCCGGCAAGGCGGCCTGCCTGGGAGTAGTCGCAAGTGACGTGGTTAAAATCCATGCCGGGCAGATAATTGTTCACGAGGATCGTGGGAAAGCCGGTATCGACAAAATTCTGGAGGTACCTATCGCGATTGGTGATACCGAGACAGAGGAGTCCGTTGATGAAATGGCGGCGAAACAGTTCAAGATGCTCGCTTGCCTCGATGTATTCGGGTCGGCGACTTTGAGAATCAGCTTGTAATCCGCCGCTCTCGAGGTCTCTTGAATCGCGCTGATAAGCTCTCCAAAACAGGCGTCGGCAAAGGCGTGCCCCAGTTGAGGAACGAGGACGGCGATAAAACCGGCCCGTTGCGACTGGAGACCTTGCGCCAGGCGGCTGGGGCGGTATCCGAGGCGATTGACCGCGTTGAGGATTCTTTCGCGTGTTTCGCGGCTGATCCGGCGATCACGTTTGTTCAGAACCAGCGAAACGGTGGTCAGTGACGCGCCGCTCTCACGGGCCACGTCTTTGATGCTCACCGCTTTGCGTTTTGCCATCGAAGGGGTGCTCCGTCCCGGCCGGGAGGGCCTGTTTCGGTTTGCGGGCCATGAAAGGTATCATACATAACTTCGCAAACACCGCTTGGGAGCGAGGCTTCGGCGCCGAATCACCCCCTGATCGTGCGCGATTTCATTCTTCCAGAATGTAATCCTCGCCCGGGTCCTTTTCCTCCGATGCCCATGCCACGGCATCCATCACGAACGTCTGTTTTATCTTGACGAACATCGTCCCGGCGCCGCGCAGCCCCGGCGGGTGCGGATAAAGGTCGTCCAGCATGATCGCCACCAGTCCGCCGCGGCCCGGCTTATCGCGGGCCGTGCGAATCTCCCAATCGATCCAGGGGTCCATGAAAGTCGTCTGTCCGACGACGCACACGAACACCGTCGCGGCCAGGATTTGTTGGCGCAGCTCGCCCTTGACCGTCTCGGCGGCCGGCGAGCCGACGTCGTGTTCGATTCGTGCGGCGTATTGGTCGAGGTCCGAATTTGTTCTCGGCCAGGAATTCACCCGTTCGGCGAGCAGGCGATGTTCCGGCTCGAAGCAGACATAGATCGTGGTGGGCTGCTCGGACATTTCCCATATCGTAACCTCTCGGCGTGCTTCCGGGGCACGCGGCCGACCGTATACTAAGACAGCGTTCCAACGCGGTTGGGGAGGGATTGCGATCCCGCCCGCGGATCGGACGATACACTGTGCAAAGCCGGTTCAAACCGGCGCCTTGGAGTGACCCGTTGAAAAAATCATGCCCGATCGCAGCGATGCTGATGGCGGCGGCGGTCGCCTGTTTTTCACGGGCGGACGCGCTGCATGCTCAAGATCAAAGTTCCGCGCCGTCCGCGACGACGCCTGATGCGCAGATTGCCGCGCTCATCGCCGACCTCGGCAGTCCGCATTGGCCGGCCCGCGAGATCGCCACGGTGAAACTGCAGCGCCTCGGGCCCCCGATTTACGGCGTGATTCGGGAGGCATATCGCCGGTGCAATCGATTTGAAGTTCGAAATCGCATTAAACGCATCGCATATGAAATACACTTGAACGAGAAAATCGGGCCTGTCCGCGCATTTCTCGGCATCTCGCACTACCCGGCTGACAAGACGGCGCATTCGGATGGCCGCGTCCTGCCGGGTCAGACGGCCGTCCAATTCACCGCGATCGTGCCCGGCTCGGCGGCGGCGATGGCGGGACTCGAGCCCGACGATCTGCTGCTGGGGCTGAACGGCCAACTGTCGACGGAGGCCGAGCCGGCGACGGAGTTCATTTCATGGATAGGCATGCAGCTTCCGGGCACCACATGCACGCTGCGTGTGTTCGATGGCGGCGAGGGCCGGGTGCTGAACAAATCGATTATGAATGGATTTGATGTGCGCGGCTTTCGGCACGCCGAGATAAAAGTGGTTTCGACCGATTCGCGATTGCCCGAAGGCGCCGCGGGGATCGAGCTGGTCGATGTGGCGCGAGCCGATGCCCGCCTGGGTCTTGCGGCAGGTGACCTGATCGTGGCGCTCGATGGAAAGTTGCTCAAGGCGGACAGTCCCGAGGCCGTGTTTCAAGACTGGGTGGCCGCAAAAGAATTCGTGAAAAAAAATGAAACCGATAAGCGGCAGCCGGCTCCGCGCATTCCGCGGTTTCGACGGCCCGGCGCCGCTCGCGAAGGCAATGCCGCGGGAACGCCCTCGGTGCAAATCCTTCGCGGAGGAACGGTGAGAGACATCGAGATCACGCTGCTGGCCCGTCCGGCCAACCTGCAAGGCGGCCGCGTGTGGCAGCGAAACACGAGCGCCCGCGCCGTCCGCGACGCCGAAGCCGCATTTGACGTGATGTGGCAGGAGCAATTCCACACGGAGGGGCTGGCATCCGATCGCCACGACGCCGAGGCGGTGTGGAGGCTGGAAACGACGAACCCGCCACCAGAGCCGCGCCCGTAACGAAGCGGATACGCTTGTCCCTGTCGCGAACGCCGCGATCTTGATGCGGGCCTTCGTGCCGTTTTACGTCCAGCGGGTCAGGGATTCAGTTTCGGATATACCGATGCCGAGCAATGCAGCGCGCCGGCCCTCCGCTGGCTCTCGGCGCAGCGAATTGGAATGACCTCAACGCCCGGGCCCATTTCGCGGCGAAAAATGGCGGCCGCCGCATCGTCCACCCGCGAATACAGACCACCGACGGCCGGCATGAAATAGCGCGTGCGGTCGTGAATGCCGTTAATCGTGTTGATCGCCCGGTCGCCATCGCCGAAGCTCGGGACGGGGACGACCTTCCAACCCCAGGCGGTCAGGAGTTCGCGGAGCCGGCGCTGATCGTCGGCCAGCCGTTCAAAGGATCGCAAGTAGGCCTGGGTGTGCGGGTTAGAGGATTTTGCGACGCGGTGGGCGAAGATGTCCATTGCGACGAGAAAGAGGCGCAAATTGCCGATGCCTGAATCAACCGGCGCCGTCGAAAAGGCGTTTGCGAACGACTCCGGGAAATGGCCGGCCTGATTAACCTTGCCCGCCAGCACCGGGCCGAGCAGCTTCAGGAAATCGTCGGGGCGGTTCTGGTCGATCGCCGATTTGGCGGCGGCCGCCGTCGGAGCGTCCAGGTACCCATGTGCAGCGAGGGCTTCGACGCCGGCGTGCAGAGCGAGTTTCACCCCGGCCTCGGTATCGCAGACGAAAGCCACCAGCGTGTCATCCACGGCACGGACAGTCAGGTCGTAGTCGATGTGGAACGACACGGCGGGCAGCACGCGGCACTCGTCGACGCCGAATTCATCGCGAAATGCGGCGATGACGTCGTTGTTCGAAAGGCCCAGGGCAATGTTGCGATAAACCTCGGCTTCACCGATGAGCAGAATTCGCTGCCCGGTTTTCGGGTCTCGGACGGCCAGCAGGTTTCCGCCCTGAAACAGAAGCGGCGATTGAACCACGTGATGACCGGCCGCGACCAGGCCATCCATCGCGAATGAATCTCCGGGGATAAAGAGGGAGCCTTCCTCGCGGCGGCTGGCATAGCGGGGAGCGAGGGTCGCAATAGTTTCCGGTGATGCGGAATCGCCCGGAATCACACCCGCCTTTCCGTTATCCTGGACCCATTGGGTGATCGGAAATCTTTCAGAAATAAGGGTGAACGACCCGCTAGTCTCGGCAGAGTCGCTGACCGGCCAATCGCTTGAGGTTTTCCGAAATCGATTCAGATGTTCCGCTTGAATCGATACCAGGAATACCGCCGTGGGCAACGATTCGACAAGCTGTCGAGCAATGTCCATGGACCCACCGTCCCCCTCGCCGACCCAGTCATCGCCGCGGGTCAGTTGCAGGCGCACGGCGCCGATTTCCACTTCTCCACTTTCAGTCGCAACTTGGAATCGGTGATTCGATAAGCGCGACCCTCCTCGATTACTGTCAATAACTGTTGTCCAAAGCTTGATACTCGTTCGACCGTCGGGCTTCGCTAAGGCAGTGGCCAACAACGGGACTGATAATTGAGAGGAATTCGGAAACCCGCCTCCAGTTCTGTAACGCGATAGCAAATCGTGGGGGACTCCTACCGCCTCAAGCATCCGAAGTTGTTTCTCCGCTGAGAGATTTGCGAATTCTTGCGGGCCGAATACCTCCATGACATTCAATGTTGTCTCAACAAGTCCGTCGTATGCCAGGCGTTTCGTGACAAATTCGGCGGCGCGGCGGATTTCGGGAGAGGCATCCGATGGGAGTGAGATTGGCCGGTTCTGGGCCGCGTCGGCGAGAATCGACGCGCGGAAGCCTCTCATCGGTGGAAAGCACTCCGGCATGGCGAGTCGTCGCGCAATGATCTGCGGATCGATCTGAGGGCTGACGACGATGGGTTCGAATCTGCCCTGCGCGTGAACGGCGGAAGGAGATGTCGCCGGCAGCAGCGAGATCAACAGGATCAGAGGTCTTGCTTTGGGAATCTTCCTATTTCGCCGTCTTCGAGATTTCCACACTGCGGCGAGAACTAGAACCAACACGACGATGGCGGCGACCGCGGTAACACGCGAGGGCACGCGAAAACTCAGAACATTCACCGGCTGCTGCGCAGGCGGCGACGAAGACGGAACCGTCGTCGGTCCTCCGAAATCGGAATCCCGTACGACCACGTGGTACTTTGCCTGATAGGTTTCGCGGATCATGCGATCAGCCACTCGGCGCAGAAACTCGTCATTGGCGTGGAGGTCGCCGAGCGTGTGGCCGTTCACTGGATGCGATTTGATTTGGGAGAGAACGTCGTCTTCGACGGTGGGGCGGGAAGTCTGCGCAGCGGCCGGGTGAGTCAGTAGACCGAAGAGTGCCCAGATCGAAAGATAGATGACTCGTCGCAAATTGGAATTCCACGATCGGGCCGTCTGCTATACCGGCCGGCGGGGGCCAGCAACCGACAAGTTATGATGCAGCAGTTTATGCCCGAAGTCGCCGATTGCACAGAAATCGGGGCGTCCGTGGTCGCCGGCGACGCTGCGGGAACGCTCCACGATTTTTTTTTGAGGAAGAATCTTCAGGCCCAAACAGGTCGGGCCGATATGTCCATCGCCGCGGAGCGGCATGGCTTGAAAGTCGTACGGAGTACGCAGCCGGCGGAAGCACCGATCCATCGCGTCCTCTCACGAGACCGCATTCGGAACCCGGCAAAATGCATGCAGAACGTGAAGAGGCCGCCGGAGGGCGGCCTCCAGCGTTTTTACGCGACGCGTGGGGTGGGTCGGCCTCCCGGCACGGCGGATATTCGAATTGACACACCTGCTCGCCAGCAGTTCTTTCACAAACAAGGTGGGTCGATACGGCTGACCTACCCTACGGCGCGCGCCCCTGACGGACCAGCATGGGCATGGTTGCGATCCCGTGTTATCATGCATGCTCTAAACGGACATCAGCCGGCATAGTCAATCATCACACGGCGAGGAGCAATTCTGTGACGCATCCCTTGTTTGAGCGGCATCATGGCACCTTGGAAGGCGCGCGGAAAGCGATTCGCGAACGCGGATACTGGAGCGCCTATCCCGAGGTTCCCAGCGGAAAGGTGTATGGAGAAACCGCGAAGGAGGATGGCCATGCGGCGTTTCAGGCGCGGTTGAACAAGCCGTTCGACCTGGACCAGCCGGGGACCACGGGCCGCCTCGGCGACGAGGTGTCGCCTTACGGGATCAAAATAGGCATCACCTATCCGAAGTCCGATCTCGACGTGCTCTTGCCCGCCGCATTGCAGGCAATTCCGCAGTGGCGGGACGCGGGCATCGAAGCGCGGGTCGGCGTTTGTCTGGAGATTCTCTCGCGAATCAACAAACGCAGCTTTGAATTTGCCAACGCGGTCATGCACACCACCGGCCAAGGATTCATGATGGCGTTTCAGGCGGGCGGCCCCCACGCACAGGACCGCGGTCTCGAATCGCTCGCATACGCCTACGAAGAAATGGTACGAACCCCGTCCGAGACGATCTGGAAGAAGCAGGTGGGCAAGGAAGAGTTCGTAACGCTGAAGAAGAAATATCGGCTGATGCCACGGGGAATCGGCGCGGTGATCGGCTGCTCGACGTTTCCCACGTGGAACGGCTTTCCGGGAATCTTCGCGAGCCTGGCGACGGGCAATGCGGTGGTGGTGAAGCCGCATCCCGGCGCGATTCTTCCGCTCGCCATCACCGTCGAAATCGCCCGCGCCGTGTTGCGCGAGGGCGGGTTCGATCCGAATCTGGTCACGCTGGTGGTCGACAGCGCCGCAGCGCCGATCACGAAGGAGTTAGTCATTCGCCCGGAGGTGAAGATCGTCGACTACACCGGTTCGTCGCAGTTCGGCGACTGGATCGAAAAGAACGCGACGCAGGCCGTGGTCTTCACCGAGAAGGCCGGCGTGAATTCGATGATTCTCGACAGCGTGTCCGATCTGAAGGCCGTCTCGGGCAACATTGCGTTCTCGCTGAGCCTCTACAGCGGCCAGATGTGTACGACGCCGCAAAACATTTTCATTCCGCGAGATGGCATCAAGATCAACGGCGAGAAAAAAAGCTTCGATGACACCGCCAAGGCGCTCGTTGGCGCCGTGGATTGGTTCCTCGGCGAGCCGAAGCGCGCGGCCGAAGTGCTCGGGGCGATCCAGAACAATGCGACCGCCCGGCGGGTCGATCAGGCGGCGGCCGAGGGCGGCGAGGTCCTGCGCAAGAGCGCTCCGGTGACGAACGAGGCATTTCCCGAGGCTCGCGTGCGCTCGCCGATCATCATCAAGACCGATGCGAGCCGCAAAGACCTTTACAAGCGCGAGATGTTCGGCCCCATCGCCTACGTCATCGCGACGGACAATACGGCGCACAGCATCCGGCTCGCGGCCGAATGCGCGAAGGACTGCGGGGCGATCACCTGCGGCATCTATTCCACCGATGCGGACGTTTTGCAAAGCGCCGAGGCGGCGATGGCCGAAGCCGGGGTGCCGGTCTCCGAAAACCTCACGGGGCAAATCTGGGTGAATCAGTCGGCGGCGTTCAGCGACTTCCACGTCAGCGGGTGCAACCCATCGGGCAACGCGACGCTGTGCGACAGCGCGTTCGTCGCGAATCGATTCCGCATCGTGCAGACACGGGTTCCGGTGTGAGCAGGCAGAGTTTGCTTTCCCGCGCGTGGATGGCGGCGCCGGACTGGCTGTTTCGCGCGGCGGGTGCGCTGCTCTTCGCGCTACTGATAGGTCTGGAGATTCAGGAGTTTCTGAATCTTGCGGGCAAATCACCTGACGGATACTCCGGGGCGTTCTGGAACTTTTGGCTCGTCTGGAAGTTTCCCGGCCGAGCGACCGTTTATCTTCCGTACGGCCGCGTCCTGGTTCTCTTCACCTATCTACTCATTGCGATTTCATTCATTGTCCGGATGCCGCCGATTCGCCGCGCGGCACAGGCGCGGCACATTGTCATCCCGCTGATCGGGGCGTTTTGGCCATTTCTGCCGCTCGTCGTTAAACACACCTGGGCGTGGATTGACCGAGAGTCGGTGCAGTCATATGCCGCGATGCTGTTTGACCAACGAATGCCGTTCTGGCGATTCGCCGCGGGCAGCGGGCTGATAATATTGGGCAACGTGCTGGACGTTTGGGGATACGCGGTGCTGTGCCGTTCGTTGAGCATCGTGGCCGAGGCGCGTGCACTGAAAGTGACCGGGCCGTATCGATTCGTCCGGCACCCCGTGTATCTGGGCCAATTTCTCGCGCAGGCCGGCGTGTGGCTCTTTTTCGCGGAACCGAACGTGATCTGGTATTGCTTTTACGCCTGTTTCGTGGCGATGCAGCTCTATCGCAGCCGCGTGGAGGACGAGGTTCTGGAAGAGGCGTTTGGTGATCGATATCGCGACTGGAAGCGGCGGACGTTTTGGTTCGTTTGACTCCTCGACAGGTTTCGGCGTTTTGACTTTTCGGCGTTTCGGCGTTTGCATTTGAAACTTATGCGTATTCTGCTGATCGAAGACAATCAGAAAATGTCCCGCTTCATCCGTCAGGGCCTGATCGAGCAGGGCCATGCCGTCGACGTGGCAGAGAACGGCCACGAAGGCGAAGAGATCGCGTGCAGCCAGCCGTACGATCTGGTCATTCTCGACATCATGCTGCCGGATCAGGACGGCGTGGCGACGTGCCGCAACATGCGGCGGCGCGGGGTGAAATCGCCGGTGCTGATGTTGACGGCGCTGTCCACCACTGGGGACAAGGTTCAGGGACTCGACGCCGGGGCCGACGATTATCTCACCAAGCCATTTGAATTTGACGAACTGGTGGCACGGATTCGTGCGCTATTGCGGCGGGGTTCGGCGCAGGAGGCGTCCGTCCTGAAATTCGAGGACCTCGAGCTTGACCTCTTGAAACGGAGCGTCACCCGCGGCGGGCAGAAGATCAAATTGACGACGAAGGAATTTGCTTTACTCGAATATTTTATGCGGCATCCCGATCGCGTGCTCACCCGCACGGCCATCGGCGAGCACGTCTGGGACATGAACTTCGACGGCGACAGCAACGTGATCGACGTTTATGTCAGCATGTTGCGGCGGAAGATCGACAAGGGCTTCAGCAAGCGGCTGCTGCACACCATCGTCGGCACCGGGTACAAGATGAGCGTGGACGAAGCCGCCGAATAGGCCGCGGAGCGAATTGATCCGTGTGGCGTCACGTCCAAACTCTCCGCTTCAAGCTGGCCGGGCTGTACCTGCTCGTGTTCGGAGCCATCCTCGCAGCACTCTGCGTGGTGATTTTCAATATCTCGGAAAACAATCTTCGCAATGACTTTGACAAGGGATTGCAGAACGCCGCCGAAGCAGTCGCGGACAAGATTCAGATCGAAATGGAATCGAGCGACGTGCCGGCCGGAAATCCGCTCGAGCTGGTCAGCGCTTTCCGTTTCCCCGGTTATTACTTTGAGCAACGCGGCGAAGATGGAAGTGTGCTGGCGAGAACTCAAAATCTCGGCAGCATCGACCTGCCCTGGGACGAAGCCATGGCTGAAGCCCGGTCGCTCACCGCTCCCGTCTTTGTAACCGTGGGCGGTGAAAAGGCCGAGGAACTCATCGGCAATCCCGGCGAAGTTCGACTGATGACTTTGTACCGCGAGCCGCGCGTCACTGAAGGCCGCGCGGCCTCGCCGTTCTATCTTCAAGTGGCCGTGAATACGCGCTTTCTCAAGGAACGGATCGATGCACTCAGTCGGCTCTTTCTCATTCTCGTGCCCAGCGGCCTGATGGTCGCGGCCGTGGCATCGTGGTTTGTCTCCGGCCGCGCGTTGCAACCAATCGAAAAAATCCGCCACATCGCGGAGCGGCTCAGTGTTCAAGATCTCTCGCAGCGCTTCGAGCAACCTCGGGGGCGCGATGAGGTGGCGCTCATGGTCGAGACGATCAACAAGATGCTGGACCGCCTGCACAACTCGTTTCAAGCGCAGGAGCGCTTCATCGGACATGCCTCGCACGAATTGAAGACGCCGCTGTCGGTGTTGCTGGGCGAAGCGCAGGTCCTCAAGCAGAAACGGAGGCAGCCCGAGGAATACGAGCAGTTCGTCGGCAGCGTGCAGGACGAAGTCCGCTCGCTGGCGCAAATGGTTGACAGCGTATTGACACTTGCCCGCGCCGAGGCAGGGCTGCCCATGACCACGTCCGACGAAGTGTCCGTCAACGAGATCGTGATCGACGCGGTCGAACGCTGCCAGCCCCAGGCCAAACAGCGCGAAGTGCGCATCGTGCCGCATCTGGCGATGCCGCAGGGCGAGGAGCCCGAACCCATTGCCATTGGCGACGGCGACCTTCTCCGCTTGATGTTCGTCAATCTCATTCGCAATGCGATTCGATATTCGCCGCCGGGCAGGCCGGTGGAAATCGTCGTCACCGTGGAGGGAAATCAGGCGATTATTTCCGTGCGGGATCAGGGGCCGGGCATTCCGCCGGAGTACATCGACCGGGTTTTTGACCGTTTTTTCCGCGTCCCGGAACAGGGCGTCGACTTCAAGGGCGTCGGTCTGGGGCTGACCATCGTCCGCGGAATCGCGCAACTTCACGGTGGGACGGCCGTTGCGGCAAATCGGCGGCAAGGGGGGTGTGAATTCATCGTCCGCCTCCCGCTGGCCCGCCGGGCAAGTCCGCTTCGGGCATGAGTCTCGCCTGAAATCGGGATGAAGAATCACTTACCTCCCAATTAAAGAAGTTTAACCGCCGTTTCACGGTGCATTCAGAAACGCGGCGAATAATTCTGCATACGAAGAACGTGCGCGGTCCCTTGCCACACGCAACGCAACTTTGAAGATTCGCAAAAGTATATGTAATGGGGCACGCAAGCCCCTATGACAGAGTTGGACATTCGATTCGATGACTCGATCGTCCATGAACACGCCTGCCGGCGAGGGCTTCGACGGGAAAGCGTCGAAGAAAGGTCGGCCAACTGCAAACCCCTGGAAATTTGATTCATCATGGGCATCGCCGTGACATCCTCCACGCGCCCGCATATTGCAGTCGGTGGAGAAAATGAGGGGTGCCGCTGGGGACAAGATCGGACGGTTAAGAGGGATTTAATCCTCACCAATGGATCGGTCGGTTGTCTGATGGAGGAATCGCGGTCGCTTGGGCGCTGTCGCCCCGATGCGCGGTGCGGTCAAACCGATCTCGCGAATCACGGATTCGCAAGGAGCAGGTGAAAGTGTCAGTTTTGACGACGGCGACGGGTTTTCTTTCAACCGCGTTTGAGCGGCGGAAGCAGACAACCTATCGGTCCATCTCTTCCCTCGGCTGGACGGACTGGCTGGGCAAATTCGCCATTGTGTTTCTGGCGATCGCGACGGTGGCACTTGCGTGGCACTTCGACTCGATGCGGCTCGTCAGCCGCATCCTGTGGTATTCCACGCCGGGCAAGGCGCTGGTAATCGTCGGGTTGCTTTACGGATCGGTCGCGACGGTGTGGACCATCTGGCGGCTCTGGTTGGCGCTGCGCTACAGGCCCATGCCCGTCGTCGAGGATCACCGTCTTCCGAAGATCACCGTCATTGTGCCTTCCTTCAACGAGGGGCCGCTGGTCGGCAGCACGATTCGGCACCTTGCCGCGGCGGATTATCCCTCCGACCGGCTCGAAATCATCGTGGTCAACGACGGCAGCGATGACGACACCTGGGACCACATCGAGGCGGCCGCGCGGCAGTTCAGCCACTGCGTCACGGCGATCAACTGTTCGGAGAACCGCGGCAAGCGCTGGGCGTTATGGGAAGGGATGCGCCGCGCGACCGGCGACATATTCGTCACGGTCGATAGTGACTCCATCATCGAGAAGGACGCCCTCCGCTCGGTGGTCAGTCCGATGGTTCACGATCCGCGCATAGGCGGTGTGGCTGGAAACGTTCGCGTTCTCAATCGCCGCGACGGCATCATCCCCCGCATGCTGAGCGTGCGCTATGTCATGACCTTCGACTACAAGCGGGCGGCCCAGAGCATGATGGGCGGCGGCGCGGTGCTCTGTTGTGCCGGCGCCCTGGCGGCCTATCGCCGCAGCGCCGTCATGCCGGTGCTGGAGCAGTGGCTGCACCAGACCTTTCGCGGCGGTCCCGCCCGTGCCGGCGAGGACCACGCCATGACCAACTTCATCATCCAGCAGGGATTCAAAGTTGTTTATCAGAGCAGCGCCCGGGTCTACACAAAAAGTCCCACGACCTACCTCGGGCTCTGCAAGATGTTTCTCCGCTGGGCTCGCAGCAACACGCGCGAATCGCTTCACACGCTCAGTTATGTCTTCAAGGCATTTCGCCCCGAGCGCTGCACCGGCATCCGCTTCAACTACGTCATGGCGGCGCTCGGACAGTTTCTGCCGTATCCGTTCCTCTTCACGGCGCTGCTGCTGAGCCTCTTCCTGCCGACGATCTTCGGCCTCAAATTGCTCGCGTCCGTCACCACCGCTTCGATGCTGACGCTCATATTCTTCGCCATCCGCGAACGAAGCACCGAGGCCGTGTTCAGTTTTGTCTATGGCTTTTATTCCGCGGTCATGCTGTGCTGGATTCAGCCCTACGCTCTGTTGACGTGCGGCAAGAGCGTGTGGATGACGCGCGTATTGAAAAAAGAAACCGGCCGCGAAATGCACGTGAACTCCACGCGCACTGAGCTGGTGGCGACGATTCGACCCACGCTCAAGCTGCCGGCCAAGAACATGGAGCCATTTCAGCCGATGATGGCTGCGGAATTAGTCGCCTGATTCAGCCGGGGAAACGCTGATCTGATCGCATATCCCGTCATGCCCAGAGAGACATTCCCTGGGTCTGGAAATTCGTGCGAAAGACCGGCTGCGAGAAATCTGCGGTTGGGGTGTTAATTCAGCGTAGTGCCGGATCCGGTAAAGCCCGAGAGCAGCTCCTGAAGGAGCGGCACCAGAATCACGTCGAACATGACGGTGACGACGCTGTTGAAGACCAGACCCATCACGCTGAAAAGCACGTCGAAAAGTTGCTGTTCCGGACTCATGTAACACACTCCCGGCGTCGCGGTCGACGCTCATCGAAGACAATTTCAAAGGATTTATCGACGGACCCCGCGCTTTCACGTCTGTAATCCCCAAGTCGGCCCTGATCGCGCCGTGCAACTGCAACCTCGTTCCGGCAAGCACGCAAAAATTGCCATTTTCCGCGATCCGTCCGCCGTCCCCATATAATCCCACGACTGCACTCGCAGAAAAGGAGCCACCCAATGTTTCGTCATGCTTTTTTCGCAGCCGTGTTTTTTGTTTTTCCCCTTGCCTGCTCGAACAACGACGACGAGGTCGAATACGATCGCGACGATCGCGTCGAGGTTGACGTTGAGGTTAGCCGCGAACACCGGGTCGAGTCGCGCCGTGGATACTACGTCCATGCGACGGGCGATCCGGGCGCGCGAATTTCCGGGAGTGTTTTCGAACTGACGCCCGATGGCGGCGAAGTACAGATTTATCACGCGGACATCGCAGCCGATTCCGAATTCATTTTTGAGCAAGAGGCCGCGCCTGGCGGCGGGCGTCTGGAAGCCCGGTTCTGGGTCCGGGACTCGAACATTGAGCCGGTGCTGGTCGACTTGCATCCTGATGAAGAGGTGCAGATTGAGATTCTCGCCCAGGACGGCCGCCTGGAAATCACGCGCCGACAGGAAGTGGTCGAGGAAGAGCATCGGGAGAGGCGGGTCGTTCGTCGCGAACACGAGGAAGACGACGAGGATGATGACGATGATGAAGACGAAGATGACGAAGAAGATGACGATGACGACGATGATGATCGGGATGACGACGATGACGATGACGACTAGAACCACGCGGCATGGACTGTTCCGCGCGGCAACCTATTGTTCAAATCGTTTCTTCAAACCGTCGACTTCGTCCTGAAGTTGCTGAATCTGCCGGTACAGCTGCGGCAGCTTTTCGTAGATAGAAATCGAGCGCATCGCATCCCGGAGAGGAATCGCCGGCAGCCCGGCGACGCGCGAGTTCGGTTCGAGGCTGCGCATCACCCCCGACATGGCCGCGACTTCGGAATGGTCGCCGATGGTCAGATGCCCCGCGACGCCGGCCTTGCCCGCCATCATGACATGCCGTCCTACTGTCACTGACCCGGCGATGCCGACCTGGGCGACGAACATGCAGTTCTCGCCGATTTTCGTGCCGTGGCCGATGGCGACCAGGTTGCTGAATTTCGTGCCGGCGCCGATGAATGTCCTGCCGAGGGTCGCGCGATCGATCGCGCAGTTGGCCCCCAATTCCACGTCATCGCCGATTTCGGCGATGCCGATTTGCGGAATTTTGTGCCACTTTTCCCCGACCGGGGCATAACCCAATCCGTCCTCGCCGACGACCGTGCCGGCGTGCAGCGTCACCCGGTTGCCGATGATGCTCCCGTCGTAAACCACCACGTTGGG
>DATMEE010000467.1:0-17053 GCA_035557035.1 Phycisphaerae bacterium | reverse complement strand
ATACGCGGACGTGATTGTGACGACGGATTCTCCCTTGCAGGCGTGCAACCGGGTGGTGGCGTCGTTCATCCGCGGCGAGCTGGTGGACCTGAGCAACAAGCACACTCGCGACGACGCGAAATTCCTGGCGCGTCCGAAACCAGAGTTGCCGGACCCGGCCGATGATTTGAAGGGACCGCCGCCGATGCGCGTCAAACCCGCGGCATAGCCTGCCAGGAGATCTCAGCGCAAGCGCCTGTCCGGCGGCCCGGTGCGCCTGCGTTTAGCCCAGACCTGAAAGGTCCGGGAGCAGGCGCGAGGGTGCTTCAGTGAGACACGCTTACATCGCACGGTCGATGCCTGAGTCATTAAGAATGCGGCGTAATCACCCACAGAATTGTGGTCGGATCGTTGCCGCGCTCGCCGGGGCCCTTTGGGCCGCGGCTAAACGGGTCGGCCGAGGTCCCAGAAATTACCAGCCGACCATGTTGTACCCGGCATCGACGTAATGTATCTCGCCGGTGACGCCGCTGGACAGATCGCTGCAGAGATAGAGGCCCGCGTTGCCGACCTCCGACGATTCGATGTTGCGCCGCAGCGGCGACTTCGTCGGATAGTGCTCCAGAATCTGGTCGAACCCGCCGATGCCCGCCGAACTCAGGGTGCGGCAGGGGCCGGCTGATATGGCGTTCACCCGCACGCGCTTCAAATCGCCCAGGTCGGCCGACATGTAGCGCACCGAGCTTTCCAGTGCCGCCTTGCAGACACCCATGACGTTGTAGCCCGGAATGAACTTCGCCGCGCCGAGATAGCTCAGCGTGAGAACCGAGGCGCCCTCGCGGAAGTGATTAAACGCCCGCTGGCAGATCGCGATGAACGAATAGACGCTGATGTCCATCGCCTGCTTGAAGTCCTCCCGGCCGGTCTGCCAGAAGCGATTCGTCAAACATTCGCGGTTGGCGTAAGCGATGGCGTGGACCAGGAAATCGATGCCGTCATAGTGCTCGAGGTACTTGTTGAAGAAGGCGTCAACGTCAGAATCCTTGGTGACGTCGCACGGGGCAACGACCTTGGCCCCGATCGGGTCGGCCAGCTTCCGCACGCGTCGCTCCATCTTTTCGCCGGGCAAATGGTTAAAGGCGATCTCGGCGCCTTCGTCATGGAGGCGTTCCGCGATGTACCAAGCGAGGCTGTGGTCGTTGGCGACGCCGAAGACGATGCCCTTCTTGCCCTGCATCAAGCCCATTGGACGGGTCTCCCTGTGTGAAGGTCGGAATTCTCCAGCGGCACGAACGGTCAGCAGCGCTGAAAACGAATAATGTAGGCCCTACAGAGCATGATGTCCAGCATTCCAACCGGCGAACGCGCCGACGCGCCGGTCACGTTGGCGGCGCGCAACCTACGCGATAGACTATGTTTGTGCGGAAAAACGTACTGCCAGAGATTCGTGATAGCACGCCCAAGCGCCTGCTGATCTCCATCCCGAATTGGGTCGGCGATGTGGTCATGGCGACGCCCGCCCTGAGGGCGATTCGCTCGACTTTCGCCTCGACGCGGATCGTTTACCTCCTCCGCCCATATGTGGCCGATGTGCTTGCCGGATCGGCACTTGGCGATGCAAATTTGTTTTGGTCCGCTGGTGGTTCGCCCCTGCGAGTGGTAAGTCTCGCCAACAAGATCCGCGCCGAGCGATTCGACGCCGCGATTCTGCTCACCAACTCATTCAAGTCGGCTCTTGTCGTCTCCCTGGCCGGCGTTCCGCGTCGAATCGGGTATGCCCGGGACCGACGATCCTGGCTCCTGACTGATCGCCTCATCCCGGCACGCGATGACGACGGCCGTTTCATTCCAATTCCCGCGATCGACTATTACAACGACTTGGCCCGCCGCCTGGGTTGCAACCCGGATCGCCGAATGACGCTGAGCACGACTCCCGACGACGAGTCCGCGATCGATCGGAGACTCGGTTCAACCGATTCAGTGCGGCCGCTCGTTGTGCTGAATCCCGGGGCGAATTACGGTTCCGCCAAGTGCTGGCCGGCGGAGAAATATGCCCGCCTGGCCGACGAGCTGACCCTTCGCTACGGCGCTCGCGTGGTGGCGTCTCTGGGGCCGAAGGAACGGCACATCGCGGATGCCATGATGGCGACAACGCGGCAGCCGATAGAGGTCTTCATGGACCCGCCGCTCGGACTGGGCCCCTTAAAGGCGTTGATTCGACGGTCTCAGTTGCTGATCACCAACGACACCGGCCCTCGGCATTTTGCGCCGGCCTTCGGCGTGCCGGTCATCACGATTTTCGGATCGAGCGACCCGGCCTGGACGGTGACGTATTTCGAGCAGGAGCGCAACATCATGCTTGACCTCGATTGTCAGCCCTGTATGGCGCGAACCTGTCCGCTCGGACATCACAACTGCATGAAGCTGCTGGAACCGGACATGGTGCTGGCAGCGGCGGATGAGATCCTGGCCGGATGGCGGCGCGGCGGATCGGTCGCTCCATTGCAGCAGGTCGTGGCGCGATGATCGTGACGAATCACATGACGATCGTCCGCGCGTATCGGGAGCAGCTCGGCCGCGCCGGGCTGGAGAGCGTCGATGCCGTGCTGAATTGCGTCGGCGACCAGCTCGCGGCATGGAGCCGGTCGACCGACACCATTCGCGTCGATGTGGCCGACGGGGCCTCAACGCTCTACGTGAAGCGCTATCACTATCCGCGCTGGCGTCATCGCCTTCGCGGAATGCTTCGCGGGACGTTCTTCAAATCCGGCCGGGCCAAGAATGAATTTCGGGCGCTGGGCCAGATGCGGCGGCTGGGCATACAGGCTGTCAGGCCCGTGGCATATGGCGAACGGCGGGTGTGCTGGTTTCTCAAGAGCTGCTTCCTGATCACCGAGGGCGTGCCGGACGCAATGCCGCTGTCGAGTTTCATGAAGGCGTTCGGCGAGGAGCGCGGCTCGGCGCGATCGGTGAAGCTGCGTCGGGAAATCCTCTCGTCCCTGGCCCGGCAGGTCCGGCACATGCATGATGCAGGGTTCGTGCATCGCGACCTGTTCTGGCGCAACGTGCTCATTCGGGCGCTGCCCGACGAGCGCTTCGAGTTCTATTTTCTGGATGCCTCGGTCGGCCGGCGCATCCGGCTGGCCCAGCGGCGGCACGAGAGCATCGTGGGCGACCTTGCGGCACTCGGCGCCGTGGCGCCGAGTTTCTGCTCGAAGGCCGACCAGCTTCGCTTTCTGCTGGAATACCTGGGCGCCGATACGCTCACGCCCGAGAACCGCGCGTGGCTGCGGCGGGTGCAGACCCGGTCGGCGCGGCTGCGCCCGACCGAGCTGGAGCGGATTCGCCGGGGAAGTTACTTTGACCCGCCCATGAGCGTCGAGCTTGCCTGAGGCCGGTTTTCGGATGCGTGTGCGCATGTTCATTCCTGCCATCGAGATGACAAGCGACCTGCACGCCGCCGGCTTGCGTGATTACGAAGACTTCGCGTCATTTCGTAACGGCGATCTTGTTTCGCAGAGCGGCTCCGCTGAAACGCGACGCTTTTGCATCGCCACGCAAGCGGGGCAGCAGCATCCGTGCTTTTTTAAACGATATGCGTATCGGCCGCCGCGATTCCGAACGGCATTTCTCGAAGACAAGTGCTCGATTGAGGCGCGCAATTACGAGACGCTTCGCGCCCGTTGCGGCGTCCAGGTTCCCGACGTGATCGCATTCGGCAGCCGCCGCAGCGGCGCGCGCTTGTGCGACGCCTTCATTCTCACGCGCGCCGTGCCCGATGCGGTGTCGCTCGATGCCTGGTTGGCGGAGAATGCAAAAATGCATTGTGGCGAAGCCCGCCGGGCGCGGGCGCGCGTCATGAATCAATCGGCCGCGCTGGTGGCGCGCATGCACGCCGCCGGCTTCTTTCACGTCGATCTGCAACTCCGAAACATCCTTGTCTCCACGACGCCGACCGCCGACTTGACGCTCTATCTCATCGATTCAGCGCGCGGCCGCCTTGCTTCCGGTCGGATCGGCCGCGCATACTGGCGGGTTCGCGACCTGTCGAGCCTCTACAAAGGGGCACGGGTTCACTTGTCGCGTTCCGAGTTGTTGCGATGGTTGAAGTCATATCTGGGTGTCCGAAGGCTGACATTCAGCGACCGCGAGCTGGTCCGGACGGTGTGGACCGACCGGCGACTGAAGGATCGGGCCCCGGCCTGATGGGAACGCGCCTCGAAATCGAACCCGCGTTCGAAGACGCGCTGGAGGCGGCGGGGCTTGATTCCTTTGAGAAATACATGCAGATTCGAGGAGGCAGCCCGACCAGCCGGCATCGACATCGTGAGACGATTCCAGTCTCAATACCTCTGGGTTCATCGAGCGGCCGCTTTTTCCTCAAGCGCGTCTTTCGGGTCCCGCCCAGCCATGCGATACGACCGCTTCTTCGCGGGAGACCCGGCTACGCCCAACCCGCCGTCGAATGGGAGGCATGTGGCGCGATGAAAGCGCAGGGGCTGCCCGTCATGCGACGCGCGGCTTTCGGCGAGAGGCGCATCGCCGGCATTCCGACGACAGCGTTTCTGCTGGTTGAAGAGTCTTCGCTTGAGCATACCGTCGAACAGTGGCTCGTCCCCGGTTTCGAGCGCCCGCGCGGACTGGCCAGCGACGAGCGCGAGGCGCTGCTCTTCGAGATTGGTGATCTGGTTCGCAGGATCGCGGATGCGGGATTCATCTGGCCCGACCTGCACGCCAAGCACATTTTCGCGGCGCCCTCGCCGGGCGGTCAGTGCGAGTGGACATTTTGCTTGATTGACCTCGAGCGCGTGTCCCGGCGAGCGCCGAGCGGCGCGCATTCCTTCGGGCCTTCGAATGATGCTGCCACAGTCTCCGCCCTTCAACAGCTTGTCGAAAGTCTCAGCCCGCTGGAGCTAACGGACCGCGACTTTTCGCGATTCCTTGCGGGCGCGAAACTGGATTCGCGACCGTCGCCGGAAATAATGCGAGTGCGCGACGAGAGTTCGGGCCTCCCGAGAATGTCCGACGACTTCATTCATCCCCGCCGCCTCCAATATTCGAGAAAAGGGGGAATGCACGTCGATCATCGATTTCAAGAGTATCTCGATGCGACACGCATTCAAACCGTCGAGGACGTCTTCGCCCACGAACAGGGAAGACACCTCACCAAGCCGGGACTTTCGCCCCATCGTGATCGCCTTCAATTGTCTTTGCCGGTCGATGCCGGCCGTTCGCTGGCGGCGTTTCTCAAGCGATTTCGCCGGCCACCCCTCGGCGAGCAATTGCGCCGCATATTTGAAGGCGGGCGTAGGTATAGCAGCGGCCGCCGCGAGGCCCGATTTGCGAAGCAGCTCTGGTCGCTCGGCGTGCCCACGCTTTCCACCGTCGCTTACGGCCAGTCGATGTGGGGTCCGATCGAATTGCGAAGTTTCATCATCACCGCGAACCTGGAAGGAACTTCGCTCGAGAAACTGGCGGGACAGCTGGAAGGCGATCCGATCGGTCGAATAGCCTGGGCTGACAAGAAGGAGATCATTCGGCAGCTCGCGTTCATCGCCGGGCGAATGCATCGAAACCGCCTTGTCCATCGCGATTTCTATCTGTCCCACGTTTTTTTGCGGCGGCGTGCGGATGGCCTGATTGTTCTGCACGTCATCGACCTCGGCAGAATGATGTCTCCACGATGCTGCATGAGACGCTGGATCGTAAAGGACCTGGCCGCCCTCGATTACAGTTCGCCGGCCGCGCTTGTCACCCGTGCCGATCGGGTGCGATTTTTGTATCATTACCTCTTTCCGGCCGCGAGCGGGAGGGTGATGCCTGGGGACCGCCGGCGCGTCGCGTCGCTTGCCGCTGCGGTGGCACGGAAAGCGCGTCGAATCGCGGCGCACGACGCGCGCCGAACGGCAAGATTCGCCCAATCGGAGCAGATGTGAAAATCGGCGTCGTCATAGAAAGGCTCGAGGCTTGGCGCGGCGGGGCGGAAACCTCGACGCTGGAGCTTTGCCGGCTGCTGGTTGAGCGAGGGCACGAGGTCCATGTCATCACGACCACCAACTGCCAGTCCCTGCCGAATATTATTTTTCATACGCTGAAACATTCCGCCCTGATTCCATCTCGGCGCGTCGCAAACTTTGCCCGGCGTGCGGCGTTGTTCATTCCCTCCCAAAGCTTTGACGTCGTGCTCGCAATCTCGTTGCTCCCCGAGGCCGACGTCTATCAGCCGCGCGGCGGACTGCTCGCCGAGACCCTTGCTCGAAACGTGTACACACGCAAGTCAGCCTCGCGCCGCCTTCTCAAGCGCGCTCTGATGGCGATCAACGTGAAGCAGCGCTCGATGCTCGACCTGGAGCGGCGGGTGTTCCGGCCCGACGGGCCTTTGATCGCGTGCGTCTCCAATTACGTCGCGCGACAATGCGAAGAGTATTACGACGCTACACCGCCGCGGACCCGCGTGATCTTCAATGGGGTCCACCCGCGCGTTCCAGAGGCGGAGGAGTGGAACGGAATGCGGGTCCATCTTCGCAAGGAGCTGGAACTTCAAGACGATGATCTGCTGCTCCTATTTCTGGCCCACAATTTTCGCCTGAAGGGCCTTTATCCCTTGTTGGAAACCGCTTCGCGACTGGTCGTCGGCGGCTTTACCGGATTTCATCTGCTGGTCGTGGGTCGCGACAACGTCGTGCCATTCCAGAAGCACATCGAGTCCCTTGGCCTGCAGCGATTCGTCACCTTTATGGGGCCTACCCAGCGGGCGACGGCCTTTTACGCCGCGTGCGACGTGTGCGTTCACCCGACATATTATGATCCGTGCAGCCGCGTGGTTCTGGAGTCGCTCTATCATGGGATTCCGGTGATCACGACTTCCTTCAATGGGGCGGCGGAAGCGATGCAGGACGGCCGCGAAGGTTTCGTCATTCAGTCGCCTGAGGACATCGGCATGTGGGCGAGGCGGATCACCGATCTCTCATCGGCCGAGCTGCGACGAAAGATGTCGGAGAACGCGGTGAAGCTCCGCGAACAGATCAGCATGAAGCGCCATGTGGCCGAGCTGGATAGTCTGTTTCACGAAATCGTCGAGCGCAAGCAGAGCGCCACGCGAGCCTAGGTTGGAGGGTAGGTCGTTTGCTGGGGCGACTGTTCGGAAAGGGAAGCAAGCCGGAGGATCAGACGGGCTCGTCAGCCGGGGGTCCGACGCAGCGCGCCGTCATCGGCCTGTGCTTCAACTTTCAGCGCGGGCTGATCTACGAAAGCGAGTATTTCTTCGATGTCGGCATGAAGGCCATCTTCGATACCCTTAAAGAGCTTCGCCTGCGGGCGACCTTTCATTGCCCGGCCAAGCTCTGCGAGATCGCGCCGGACCACCTCGCCGCGATCGCCGAGGCCGGCCACGAAATCGCCATCCTCGGATTCTCCGACGAGTCGCCCAGTGAACTGACCGACGAAGCAATTCGGCAGCTCGTGTTTTCATGCAGATCGGCCTTCGCCCGTCGCGGCTACCACCCGGTCGGATTTCGCTCGCCGCACTCGCAGACCGACGCGCGCCTGTGCGAGGAGCTGGCCCGGCAGCATTTTCTTTACAACTCCGAGCATGACCACGCGAAGCACCCGTATGTGCTGGTGCCGGGCAGCCCGCCCCTGGTTCGCATTCCGATTTACACCGATGATCGCGGCCTGCGGCGCCGCGAAGAGACCTACGACGCGACCGTTTCGAAGCATCTGCGTGTCTTGCGGAAGGCACTGCAGAACAGGCGCTTCGCCTCGATTGTGTTTCACCCATGGATACTGGCCGAGGACATGCAGCGGATGGAGCACTGGCAGTCCTGGGTGCGCGCCGCGGTAAAAGAGGGCGCACGGGTGTGCGCCCTGGAAGACGCACTGAAAGAATACGACCTGGTCGCCCCTGTTTAGCCCCGCCCCATCGGGGTCGGGTGCCGGCAAGATGACGCATTATTACGTCAGTGGCGTCCTGCGCCGCCGGTCTCTCGAAGCGGAGTCGCCTTGCTCTGGCCGATCGTCATCTTGCTCGTCTCGTCTTATCTGATAGGCGGCATTCCTTTCGGTCTCATCGTCGCGCGGCTGAAGGACGTGAACATCCGCGCGCACGGCAGCGGGAACTACGGCGCCACCAACGTGGGCCGCGTTCTCGGGCGCAAATGGGGCGTGCTCGTCCTGCTGCTCGATGCAGCCAAGGGTGCATTTACCTCCCTGGCCGCCGCGCCCGTGCTCAGACTCATGGACGTAGAGGTGTCGCAGGCCAACCTCGATTGGGTGTGGCTCGGCACTGGATTCGCGTGTGTTCTGGGAAACACCGCCCCAATTTATTTGGGCTTCAAGGGCGGCAAAGGCGTCGCCACCTCACTCGGCGTGATTCTCGGAATTTACCCCTATCTGACTTATTCCGCGCTCGTCGCACTCCTCATGTGGATCATCGTGGTGTTGCTGACGCGATTTGTCTCACTCGCATCCATCGCCGCCGCCGCCTCCGTGCCGCTCGCGTTCGTGACGTGGGCCGTCGTATTGGCCTGGCGGCTCTCGGACCATTACCCCTTATTGGGCCTCACCATCGCCGCGGCCCTGCTGGTCATCTTTCGACACCGCACGAATATCGGCCGGCTCTTGCGCGGGACCGAGTCTCGGATTGGCCGCGAAACACCATTGGCGAATTCCGTGCCACGTCCCAATTCGGAGCGGTCCGATCATGACAGGAACGTCCTTTCTTGAACGGCCGCGTCAATTGACCTAAACTTTAAGCGTAGCAATCTCCCCGCATGGACGATCCGAGGATTAGTGCGTGCGGACGGGGGATGGGGGGCGGTAAACCCGCTCGCAATCTTTCGACCTTGCACAATCCGGTTTTCCTTTGAACGCCGCCACGGACGGACGCGCGTGATCGCCCGCGACTTATCCGCGGGACGACGTAATTTGTTTTTCCGGGCGAAATCTGTCCGGGCGGTTGGAGAAAAAGCGTGAATTCGATCAAACAGCTCATGCGGCGCACCGTATTTTTCACCGCAACGGCGGCCTGGGCCATGATCCCGATGGCGGGTTGCGAAGGCGTGGTGCCTCCCTTCGTCCTGCCGTTCGGCGAAGTGACGGCCGTGCAATTGTTCGATGAGACGAACTACACCGTCGCCTTCTCGGTTGAGTCGGCCGTGACGGATCCGTCGGCGGTGACCCAGGTAAACTGGGTCTTTGGCGACGGCGGCGGTTTCGTTGAAGGCCCCAATGACCGGGCGACCCATACCCACCGATATGACGCCCCCGGCGAATACGCCGTCACCGCGTACATTTTCGGCCCGGCCGGCTTCGTCGATGAGATCACCACCACCATCGTCGTCGAGGAAAATGGCGAAACGCCGAACCCGCCCGACCCCACCGATCCCGACGAGCTGCCCGGCAGCATCTCGGCGCCATCGCCTGCCGATGATGCCGAGGACGTGGCAGTTGACGCCGAGCTGCGCTGGACGTCGGGAATTCTGAGCGACACGCACGATGTGTATTTCGGAACCGACGAAAGCGCCGTCGCCGATGCGACCACGGACGACGACGCGTTCCAGGCAAATCAGGAGGAGTCGATCTTCGATCCCGGCGATTTGCAACCGAACACGGATTACTTCTGGCGGATCGACGGGGTGAACGCTCTCGGCACCACAAAAGGCGACGTGCTGCACTTTACCACCGCCCGCGCGCCCGAGGCCGCCCGAAATCCCACCCCGGGCAACGGCTCGGTCACGGCGCGGGTCGACACGCTGCTGGCGTGGACGGCCGGCGACCGATCCGATGGTCACGACGTGTATTTCGGCACGGATGCAAGCGCGGTGGCGGATGCGACGACGGATGACGACACCATCTTCCAGGACAACATCAACGCCACCGAGTTCGACCCCGAGGATGACGCGGCCGAGGAAGCGGGCCAACTCCTCGCGGACACCGAGTATTTCTGGCGCATCGACGAAGTGGGCGACGGCGGCGTCACTCAGGGCGACGTTTGGAGTTTCCGCACCGCGGCAGCGCCGGCGAAGGTCACCTCGCCCACGCCGGCGGATGGCGCTGTGGATGTGAACGTCGAGCAGGTGCTCACGTGGGTCGCCACGCCCGATGTCGAAACGTTTGACGTCTATTTCGGAACCGACCCGATCGAGGTCGAAGAAGCCCAGCGCAGCAGCCCGGAATTCGAGAGCAACCGCGGCACCACCACGTTCGATCCGGCCGATCTGGTCGGCTCCACGACCTATTACTGGCGGATTGATTCGCTCGGCCGGGGCGGCACCACGAAGGGCGACGTCTTCAGCTTCACGACCATCGATGATCCCGCACAAGTGACCGGTCCGTTCCAGCCGCTGCATGCGTCCTCGAACGTCACGATTAATCCGGAGCTTTCGTGGAATCTCGGCGCCGGCGGCGGGCCGACGACGCAGTTCAAAGTTTACTTGAGTGAGAACAACAGCGCCGTCGTCAACGGCGACGCGGTCGCCCTGCAGTCCACGCAGGATGTCCAGTTCACCACCTTTGAGATTGAGGAAAGCAGCAGTCTCGAACCCGACACGCTCTATTTCTGGAAGGTCGACGCGATCGGACCCGGCGGGCAAACCGACGGACCCGTGCTCAGCTTCACCACCGGCAGCGAGCCGGCCGTCGTTGGCGGGCCGAACCCCGCGAATAATGCCAAGGGTATTGCACTCACTCTGACGCTTCAGTGGTCGGCCGCGACGGGCGCCGATTCCTATGACGTGTTTTTCGGAACAAACCAGTCCGACGTGGACAACGCGGATACCGACGATGCTGCGTTCCACGAGACCGTGAACGGCACCAGCTCTTCGCCGCCGAACATGCCGCTGGAAGGCAACACCCAGTATTTCTGGCGGATTGACTCGCGCGGCCCCGGCGGCAGAACCAAGGGACCTCTCTGGCGCTTCACCACGGCGCCGGCGACGGCCACGGCGCCCGAGCCCTTCGATGGTGAAGATCAGATCGCACTGGACGCCGCCCTGTCCTGGACCGCGGGCGCCGGTGCGACTTCGCACGACGTCTTCCTCGGCACGGACGAGAACGTGGTGACCACCGCCACCCGGGCGGCGAACGGCGGCACGCTTGTCTCCACCGGCCAGGCCGGGACGACCTTTACGCCGGACGATGATCTGGACGGCGGCACGACCTATTACTGGCGAATCGATGAACGCAACGGCGACGGGTTCACCATCGGCGACGTGTGGGAATTCACCACCATCGCCGGTCAGGCCACCGATCCGGTACCGGCGGATGGAGCCACCGGCGTGTCTCTGACGCCTTCCCTCGACTGGACGCCGGACATCGACGCCGACTCGCACGACGTGTATTTCGGCACGACCGAAGCGGCCGTCGACGAAGCCACGACCGGCAGCGCCGAGTTTCAGGGCAACTTTATCGTGGGCGGCGGCGTGCCGCCGTTCCAGCCGCCGAACATCCTCGACGGCCTGACGTTCTACTTCTGGCGTGTCGATACGGTGACACCGAACGGCACGGTCAAGGGCGAGGTCTGGCGCTTCCGCACGCGCCCCGGCCGGGCGACGGCGCCCGTTCCGGCGAACTTCGCCACCGACATCTCGCCGACCACCACGCTCTCCTGGACCCCCGCCGCGGGGGCGGTGACGCACGAAGTTTTCCTGAGCACCAGTCAGAGCGACGTGACCAACGGAAACGGGGGGGCCTCGCTGGGCCTCACGAATCCGGGCGAATCGCAAATCAGCCCGGGAACGCTGACGGCTAACACACTGTATTTCTGGCGCGTGGATTCCATCGCCGCCGACGGCGTCACGCGAACCACCGGCAGCGTCTGGCGTTTCACCACGCTCGACGTGCCCGCCCAGGCCAGTTCGCCATCGCCCTTCAGCGGCGCGACCAACATTGACGTCGATGTGACACTGAGCTGGGCGGCGGCCGCCCGGGCGGACACTTATGACGTTTACTTCGGCACGAACAGCAACGCCGTGCTGAACGCGACCACCGCCTCGCCGGAGTTCCACGGCAACCAGGTCTCGCGCACCTACCAGCCCGGCGGCCTGGCGAACAACACGACGTACTACTGGCGAATCGACTCGGTCAACGACGCCGGCACCCGCAAGGGCATCGTCTGGTCGTTCACGACGGAGCCGTAATCGCCGGACCGACACGGCCGACACGGTCCGGCTCGCGATGGCTTCGCGATTTTCTGAGCAGCCGAGAGCCGGTAGCGTGGGGGCTTCGACCGCTCGCGTTTCATTGACCGCAGGCCGTACGACTGAGTTGGGATCTCCACGCCGCATCGTTAGTCAGGGTGAATCACTTCCACCGAGCACTTGGCGCGCATCGCGAGGCTCGATGACACGCTGCCCACCAAAAAGCGCTCCGCTCGTCCGAGTCCCTGCGCTCCGAGGAAAATGCAGTCCGCCGCGAATTCATCGGCTTGCCTCAACAATCCGTGCGATGGAACGCCGTACGTCTCGACGACGGAGGTGGTCAGCCCGGCGGCACGAAGGGTCTCCGCTGGACCGGCCAATATTTGCTTCGCCGGCGCGTCGCCCGGCATCATCATGGCCGAAAGCAATCCCGGCGGTGTCGTAAGCAAACGAGAGTCGACGACAGTCGCCAGCCGGCATTCGGTTCCCGCCGGCCAGGAACGGCGTGCAACCACGTCAACCGCGGCCGAAGATCCGGCCGAGCCGTCGACACCGACTAGCAGGCGGATGGGCTGCGATTTCGAGGCCTTTTTCAATCGGCCGACGCGAACGGAGCGCCGCGAATTCATGAGCACCTTCTGAGCGACGCTCCCGAATACGAGCCGGCCAAGGCCGGAATGCCCCGCGGCGCCAATCACGATCAGATCAGCTTTCCAGGATTGTTGGTCGGGACCTTCGGCGCGTTTGATGATTCCCCAGGCGGGAGAGTCAGCGACCGACTCGCCCGACGCCTTCCAGTCCGGGAACTCGACACTTATTCGATCGACGGCGCGCTGGGCGTTGGCTGCCGCTTGCGCCAGTGCTTCGGTGACGCGTTGATCCGACTCGGCGGGTTTGGGCGCGGCGTAAATATCCGCCGCACAAAGCACGACGACTTCCGCGGCCGTCGGAAGCCCTGCGCGATGCAGATCATCCACGGCCTCATCTGCAAATGTCGATCCATCGTATGCCAGCAATATGCGCATCGGATGCTCCGAAGACATGTCGGTGAACTCATTTCCGGATACACGCCAGGAGAGACGTGACTCCATTCAGCCGGCCGGGACGATTATCCAGGATCGTGCGCCGCGCGCCGGTTTGAGGAATTATAGATCAGCGATTGAGGCGTGAACGAGAAAATGCGGAGGTGAGGATACTAATTTCCCGCGCATCGGGGAATGGTGATGCTGAGGGTCGTTCCAATTCCCATTTCACTTTGCACTTCGATGCGGCCGCCCAGTTCCTCGACGAGTTGCCGGCAGACGTGCAGGCCCAGGCCCGTGCCGCGGCGAGACGATTCGCTCTGGTCGGACTTCGTGCTGAAGAACGGCTCGAAGATGCGCTGCATATTCTCGGCGCCGATGCCGCAGCCCGTGTCTTGCACGGTGATCACGGCCTGGTCCGCGTCGATCGGGGCGGCCGACAAAGTCAGTCGGCCCGGATTACTAAACATCGCCTGCCAGGCGTTGAGCACAAGGTTGAACAGCACTTGCTGAAGGGCGGCGGGGTCGGCGAACACGGAGAGGTCGGCGGGCGCTACGATCGATACCTGTATTTGATCTTTGTGCAGATCATGGCCGAGACACTCGACCGCTTCCAATAGCAGCGGCTTCACCAATATCATTCGGGCTTCGCTGCGCGAGTGTGTCGCAAACCCAAGCATACGCTGACATAGATTTGACAGCCGCGCGGCGTTCTTGTTCGACCTCTCGGCCGCGCTCTTCCAGAGGTTCGGGTCCTCGCGCTGCAAGGCATACTGCGTATAGGTGAGGACAGGCGTGAGCAGATTGTTGATCTCGTGGGCGAGCATGGCCGAAACGGTGCCGATCGACGCCATGCGCTGGAGCTGCTGGACCTGCCGCTGCAGGGCGTCAAAGTGCTGCTCGAGCGCGTTGATCTGCCGCTCGATGGAGTGCTGCACCGTCGGCGGTTCGGATCGCTGTGGCGGCGCGGTTCGAGGGCCGGCTTTGTTTGAAGTTGATTCCATCGGACTTTCGGAACTCTGATGAGACTGACGCTCGTAGTCATATCGGCGGGGTCGTAACGACATTGCGACAAGCCTTGACCCGGTAATATCTGCGGCGGAAGATTCATCACATGGACCTATACGCCCGACTGGAAGCGATCCTTGCCGCCGCCGAGGAGATCGGACTGGTCGTGCAGAAAGTGCCGGTCTCGGGCGACGGCGGCGGATTGTGCGTTGTGAAGGGCGAACGGCGGCTGTTCGTCGATACGCTGGCCGACAGCCAGACGCGATACGAGCGCACGCTCGAAGCGCTGGCGGGCCTGCCGGAAATGGAGAACGTATTTCTTCCGCCAATGGTGCGGCAAGATTTGGATCGCGAAGCGGGCGTTTGAGACCCGGCGACGCATGTCGCGATCCGGGTAAATGAAATAATGCAGGACGCAACATGACCTTGATGATCAGCGTTTCCGGCGTGCGCGGTCTCGTCGGCACCACGATGACACCCGTGCTGGCTGCGGAAATGGGGGCTGCATTCGGTTCGCACCTGGGCGGCGGAGCAGTGGTGATCGGGCGCGATTCGCGCACCAGCGGCGAGATGGTGCAGTGTGCGTTGGTGGGCGGACTTCTGTCGACCGGATGCGACGCCATTGAGCTTGGCGTGGTGACGACGCCCGGCACGGCGATGATGATCGGCGAGCTGCGCGGCGCGGGTGGGGTGGTGTTGACGGCGAGCCACAATCCAGGCGAGTGGAACGGAATCAAATTCCTCACCTCGGCCGGCATTGCGCCACCTCCGGAGCTGGCTGATCGGATCTTCGCGCGCTACCGCGCGAAGCAATTTAACTACGCAGGGCCGGACCGAATCGGTAAGCGATCCTCCGACGCATCGACGCACGAGCGGCACGTCGCCAAGGTGCTGGCGATTTCGAACGTGGATGCAATCAGGAAGCGGCGTCCGAAGGTGGTGCTCGACAGCGTCAACGGCGCGGGCGGCGCGGGCGGGGCGATGCTGCTCGAACGGCTGGGGTGCGACGTCGTGCGGATGAACTATGGGCCGACGGGCCTCTTTGCCCATACGCCCGAGCCGACGGCCGAGAATCTGGTCACGCTGTGCGACGCGGTGAAACGCCAGGGTGCTGACATCGGCTTCGCCCAGGATCCCGATGCGGACCGGTTGGCCATCGTCGACGAAACGGGGCGATACATCGGTGAGGAGTACACGGTCGCGCTGGTGGCGAAGTACTTGCTGGCGAAGTCGCCGGGGCCGATGGCGGTGAATCTCTCCACCTCGCGCATGATCGATGATCTGGCGGCGCGGGCGGGCGGCGCGGCCGTCGTGCATCGCACGGCGGTGGGGGAGGCCAACGTCGCGGGGGTCATCGTCGAGAACCGGTGCATTTTCGGCGGCGAGGGCAATGGCGGGGTCATCGATCCGCGCGTGGTGATGGTGCGGGACAGCTTCGTGGGCATGGCGCACGTGTTGGGCCTGCTTGCGGAGGACGGCCGGCCCTTGTCGAAGATTGTCGATGAAATTCCGCGATACGTGATGGTGAAGCAGAAGTTTGAGATGGAGCCGGCGAAGATCATCGCGTGGCTGGAGCGTGTGCGACGTGAGATGGATGGTCGTGTCAACGATGCGGATGGATTGCGCATCGACTGGCCGGAAGGGTGGGTTCACGTGCGGCCGTCGAATACGGAGCCGATAGCGCGTGTCATCGCGGAGGCATCGGACGAAGGGACGGCGAAAGGGCTTGCGGAGCGCGTGGCGGACCTTCGTTGATCTTGACGATTCCGCCGCTCCTTCGGAGCGGACTGTATCAGGAGGAACCCATCCACGAGGTCCGCTTCGCTCCCACCCGTGGCTACCGCCCTTCGCCCCATTGGGGCGAATCCATGGGTCGCTTTGAAGCGTCAGTGGGTTTCTTCGAGGCTCATCCTTTCGTAAACCTCTTCCAACGGTTTCAACACGCGCTGCCAGGCGTACATCCTGGCGAATTCGGCGCCGTCCGGGCGTGCCGCGGCGGCGGCAGCACGGCATGCGGCGGCGATGCTGTCGGGCGAGGCCGGGTCGCAATAATGGGCGACGTCGCCGAAATATTCTCGCACCGGGGCGACATCCGCGACCACGATCGGCACGCCCATCGAGGCCGCTTCCATGGCCGTGAGACCGGGGGTTTCGATGTAGGACGGCTGCACGATCGCCAGTGCCTGACGAATGACGCCGGGCATGTATTCATGTGGCAGGTGGCCGCGAAAGGTGACGTTCCTGGATTGAAGCGAGGCTTTCTTTGTGCCGCGCAAATAACGTCCGCTGCCGGGAGATGGCTCGCCGACGATCACGAGGCGGTGTTCCGGCAACTGCTGGAACGCGCGAACGAGATTGAGCTGGTTCTTTCGCGGACCGAATCCGCCGGCGCAGACGAACGCGCCGGCGGATTCGGAGAAGGGCGTGACGGCTGTCGAATCGGGGGGGGGATCGACGCCATTGAGCACGACGATCAGCTTCTCGGGAGAAAGCGCCGGAAAGCGTTGGAGGAGGTGTTGCTTCTCGGCGTCGGAGTTCGGAAGAATGAACGCTGCGCCGCCGGCGATTTCCGCTTGCAGCTGTCCGTCGCCTCCGCCACGGGCGTGACGCAGCGCCGAGCGAATCTTCACGGGAACTACGCGTCGCCACCAGTTGCGGGGAAACTCATATGCGCTGGCGGGCACGGCGGATTCGAGGTCCCAGTATACTGAGGATAAGACGTAAGGCCTGGCTTGCCGCGCGGCGTTTCGGGCTTGTTCCACGGTCTCGGGGGCTCGGGTGAGATTGAAGAGATGCACGGCATCGTAGCCGCGCAACATCGGCGCAAGCTCGAACGAGAAATCGACGCGATGGCCCAAGCCGCGCAGAAACTGCGCGGTGCGCTCCATCTGGATCGTGTCGCCGCCC
>DATMEE010000466.1:0-5382 GCA_035557035.1 Phycisphaerae bacterium | reverse complement strand
ACGTTCGAAAAAGAAGGATGAAGAAAATAACGCGGCTTGATCAAAGCCCCTGAAGTGAGGTATATCAACAACCACTGGCCGGTTTTGATTCGATAACCCGTGGCCGGTTTTCAACTGATAGATGACACCGCGTCCGAATGCCTGCCGTCGTGGCGATCACAGCGATTCTCGGCGGCGAGACGTCCGTTCAGACCGTACCCATCCCGCACGACTGCGTAGATGGGTTTACGGAGGCGTATTACGCGCGCCCGGAGCGATTTCTGGACGAGTCCGTCCGTCGCAGCCAATCAGTGTGGGGCTTTGTCGAGCGCGAAGTGGAAGTACGGTTTGTCCGAGCCCTCGGGGACGACCTGTCGTCCGGGGCCTGGGACGAGCGCTACGGGAAGTGGCGCGCCATGGCGCATTTCGAGGGATCGCTGCGTTTGATAGTTTCGGACAGGCGGCCCGCGTGATGCCAAAATGATCTCGAGGGGTGAAACGGTCGCCCTTCACTTGGACGGGGCGCGCCTCAGTTGTTCGCTATCGATCTCACCATGGTCATCATCGCCTACTCGAGCGCTTTCGCAAAGGATTGTCGTCGTCGTGACAATGCTGCGTACGCATTCGGATTACTCCCTCCTTGCTGGTTCTCTGGCGGCGCGCGAAGCCTCAAGTTGGGCATGCCATTCTGCCGCTTTGCCATCGTAGTCCTTGTCAGGTTCGGCCGCATGCCACGCCTTGTAGAGTTCGACGAACCCGGTTTGCACATTTGAGCGATCCCGTTCCGTTGCGGCGGGGGATTCAGACAGGATAGAATCTGCTTCGATAAGACTCAATTCGGCTGCGTCAAACCGACTGGCGGCGGCATGGTTTCGCCCGAGCGCTGTCAAGAACCTGCTGAACGCCGACGGATTATCCTCGCGAAGAACTCTTCGCGCTGGTGCTTCGGCGGGCGCTAGAAGCTTCATCGCCTCCTCGAATCTCCCGAGGGAATTGAGCAGCGCGCCCAGGTCGCCAATAGACTTGAGTGTCGAACTATGTTCATCACCCAGTGCGGTTCGGTGTAATTCGACGGATTTACGAAGGTACGGCTCGGCCGCCTCCATTCTGCCCTGGTCCCTAAGCAGTGAGCCCATGTTGGAGATTGACTTCAGGATGTCAGGATGGTCCTTGCGCAACAGTCGGCGTCGTGTTTCGAAGACTTCGCGGTAGTACGGCTCGGCCTCCGACAACTTGCCCTGAGAATGTACCAGGAGGCCCATGTTGCTAACGGAAATCAACGTGTGAGGATGCTCGTCGCCCAACACGCGTCGGCGCCTCGCCAAGGCGTCGCGTAAGTGTGTCTCCGCCTCGGCCAGCTTGCCCTGCTCCTTGAGCAGCAGGCCCAGGGTATTCGTAGAGACGAGCGTGGTAGGGTGGTCTTCGCCGAGCAACTGAATTTGTTTCTCGCGCGCCTCACGGTAACACGCCTCGGCTTCCGTGAAATCGCCCTGGGCCCGAAGCAGGTTGCCCATGCTGTGGAGGTAAGTCAGCGTGTAGGGGTGATCGTGGCCGAGAATACGGCGCGACGTATCGAGCGCCTCACGATAATAGGGCACTGCATCTGACGTTTTACCCAGTGCTAGGAGCACGCCACCCATGTTGGCAATAGCAACCAGCGTCCGAGGGTGGTCATTGCCTTCGAGTCGGCGGCGCTTTTCCAGCACCTCCTGAAAGCAGCGATGGGCTTCGACAAGTTTTCCTTGGTCGCGCAGCAGTCCGCCCATTTTGTTGATCGAATCCAAAGTGTCCGGGTGTTCCTCGCCGAGCACGCGGCGGCGCTTCTCCATCGCCTCGCGATAGAACGGTTCAGCATCGCCCAACTTGCCCTGTGCCCAACGGAGATAGCCCATGTTCCGAATCGAACGAAGGGTATCGGGGTGCTCGTCCCCCAAAATTCGCCGGCATTTTTCCAGTGCCTCGACCCGGTAGGCCTCTGCGTCCGCGAGTTTGCCCTGCCATTGAAGCAGAGTGCCCATGTCGATGGTTGAACTGAGCGTGTCGGGATGCTGATCGCCCAGGACGCGGCGGCGAATGGCCAGCGCTTCCTCCTGCGGCCCGCTCGCGGCAGCGTAAAGCCCGAGCTCCTGCATCGTTGAGGCTAGCGTCTGTAACAGTCGCGCCCTCAGCAGTGGCTGATCGGCAAACTGTTGGTCGATCGCCGCGAGAGTGGGGTGGAAGAGACGTTCGTCCAGCGCAGTCAGGGCCAGCCCGGTGAAGTCGCTTCCCGCAATGAGCTTTTCCAACTCCGCGACCCGGGCATCAACTTCCTCCGGCGGCAACTTGGAGCGTTTGGATGCGGCGCGCGCTTTTTCAATCAAGTCTTCACGAAGCTGTAAGCCCATCATTTGAAGCTACGACCGTCGCCCCCCAATGCCTGGAGATCTGCTTGCGCAACACATACACGAATGAGTCGCGTTTCGCCTCGATCGGTTCACCGGCGAGGAAATGCCGGAGGTCTTGCGCCAATTCGCCCGCCGATTGGTAGCGTCGGTCAGGTTGTTTGGCCAGACACTTCAGCACGATCGTGTCGAGATCGCCGTCGATTCGTCCCGTCACGGATCGCACGCTGCTGGGCCGCATGGGTGGGGCATTCACGATGCGGTCCTGCACGTCGCGGGCTTTCCCCGTCACGGGGTACGGAAATGCACCCGTGAGCAATTGATAAAGGATGACGCCGAGGGAATACACGTCCGTTCGCAAATCGATTTCGTTGGTCTGGCCCGTGACCTGCTCGGGGCTGGCCCACGGCATTGATCCGACAAACTGGCCGGTGAGCGTCATCGTCTGCGGCGACGAATCATCCGCATTAGCACCGGTCAGTTTCGCCAGCCCGAAGTCGAGGACGTGCGGCTCTCCCGCTTCATCAATCCGAATGTTCCCGGGCTTCAGATCGCGGTGAATAATGCCGCGCAGGTGGGCGGCGTGAACGGCGTCGCAGATTTTCATGAACAGTTGCAGCGACTCTTCACGCGAGTGATCCGCATCCACCAGATACTGATCCAGCCCTCGGCCGCGAACGTAATCCATGACCAGGAAGGAGTGACCGGCGGAAAGGCTGCAATCGTGGATGGTGACGATATTCGGGTGGTTGAGGCGACTGAGAACATGAATCTCGCGCTCGAAGCGGGTCAGTTCTGTTCTGTCGGCAAACGGCCCCTGTCTGAGCACCTTGATCGCAACGACACGATCGGTGGATTCCTGAATCGCCTCGAAGACAACGCCTTGGCCCCCGCGATGAATTTCGCGCACCAGACGATAGCCCATGAAGGAATCCGGCGACAGCGAATGGCGATTGAATGCGGCCGTAGCCGCGTCAGAACTTCCGGCGTCTTCACGCGGAATGCTGGCAATTTGTTGCCACGCGAACTCTACAAGCTGGCTATCGGAATCGACAGCCTTGTCGGAGGCGGGTTGATGATCATTGCGCATGGCGTGTTCCGTGAACACCTTGGAGTCAGCGCTGCCCGGCGATACGCTCTTCAGGTTTTTGCGAGCACAATACCGGGACGACTTTTTCGCCCCGAAATCACGGGGCGTCGCTGAAAAACCTTGAGGCCGCGCCCAGTTGTTGCTGAAGCCGCGCGTGCGCGCGGGAGCGAAGCATGAGGACTGCGCCAACGGAGCGCCTCATTGCGGCAGCCACCTCCGCGGGGGCCTTGCCTTCCAGATCCGAGAGCCGCACCACGGTGCTGTAATCGACGGGCAGGGCCTTCAATGCGGTTTCGATAGACTGCGCCGCTTCCTTTTCCGCCGCCTGCCGACTCGGCGTTGTTGTGGTTACACCCAGTATCTCGAGCAACGCCATACATGAACTCTGCTGTTCCGGTTGCACGATTTGCCTCGCCGGATGGGGGCGCCTTTGGCGCTCCAACCCCTTGATGGCATCGCGCAGCGTATTCTGGGCGATGCGCATCAGCCATCCGACGAATGCATCCGAGTCTCGCGCGGTGAGCTGATCGATGTGCAGGAACGCCTCCATGTAGGTCACCTGCATCACGTCATCTTCCTCGATCACGGAGCGCCAGCGGGAATCGATTTTTCCGCGAATGCCTTCGCGGGCGACGGGGCCAAATCGCTTCAAAAGTGTCTTGAGAGCGTCCATGTCGCGCGATGCGGCGCGACGCAGAAGTTCGGCGTCGGAATCAGCACCGGTATCGGACATTCATTGATCCATAAAGTGTTTAGGACGCCCGCACTGCGGCATAGATCAGTTTATCACACTCCATCAGGAACAGAACCTCGTCTTCGACGAGCCCCGAGCAAGGGCGCACTGAAGCAATGGAGTCTCATGGGGTGCTGGCTCCTTGCCTTGCTCGGCATAGCAAGAAAAACGCCTGCGGCGCGTGATTTCGGAAGGAATACGTCGTCCTTGAAGAGTCCGATCCACTATTTATCGAGCGAGGAGTTGCGCCATGCCATGTACAGGTTGGGCCCTGCCCGCCGCGATCATCGTCGGCCTTGCGGCATCACGCGGCGCCCTGGCCGTGACCATCACCTGGACCGGGGGCGCAGCAACCAACTCTTGGCACACTCCAGCCAACTGGAATCTCAACCGCGTTCCCGAGCCCGGGGACGACGTGGTCATCCCGAACATGGCGCCCGACGTCAACGTGACCTACTCGTTGGGCAGCACGACGATCAACAGCCTGACCAGCGCCGAAGCGTTTACCCTCACCAGCGGCCAGGCCACCACGCTGACGATCAATGCTGCGTCCACTTTGAATGGCACCTTTGCGCTTTCCGCCACCTTGGCCGGAGCCGGCGATGTCACCGTGAACGGAGCGATGAACTGGACGGGCTTTGGCACGATGTCCGGAACGGGGCGGACGATCATCTCCTCCAGCGGCAGCCTGACGATCAGCGACACCAGTCCCAAAACGCTGAGCCGGACGCTTGAGAATCACTCGGCCAACGCCAGTTGGACCAACGGCAACATGCAGATGAACAACGGGACGTTCAGCAACGCGTCCAGTGGAACACTCACCGTCAATGTGCCCACGGGCCTCAATTTCTCGGGTTTCGGCGGCACCAACGCGGTCACCAACGCCGGCACATTCAACAAAATCGGGCCGGCAACGGTGAGCACCAATACGCTCGTCCAGTTCAACAACACGGGCACGGTCAACGTGGATGGCGGCGAACTCTTGATCGGCGGAGGCGGCGCCAACGCCGGCGTGATGGACGTCGACGCCGGGACGAACCTCAGGCTGTTATCCGGCATGACGCACAGTCCGACCTCGACTCTCATCGGGCTGGGAACGCTCACATTCGGCGGGACGCACAACTTCGCCGGGACGCTGCAGACCGATCGCATCATCTATATGCCTGGCGGCGCGATCGTTCACCTGAACGCGAATTACA
>DATMEE010000465.1:0-3654 GCA_035557035.1 Phycisphaerae bacterium | reverse complement strand
CCGTGCCATTGTTGCGAATCGTGATGGGCCGGCGGGTGGCGCCGGCTCGTTCGTTGAAGACGATCCTGTAGGGCGATATCTCAACGCGCGGCGGTAGATACGCATGGGCATTGAGCAAGTAGGTGGGATATTCGGGAATGCCCGTCTTGAAGTTGAAGGCCGTGCCCATGCGGCCTTCGGGGAATGGCGGCAGACCGACGACGGTGAGATCGTAGATTTCACCCGGCTCGACTGTCGTCAGGGTGGCATCAAACATGGGCGGCACGTTGCGGGCCGCGCCTGTGGCGTCGCTGACGCTGGCCATGCGGGTCGGGAGCAATTCGAGGGCGATCGGCATGCCCGAGGAATTGGTCATGCGAATGACGCGGCGAAGCGTCTCGTTCTCGGTGATGCGGTCAAAATCGCCGCGCAGAGTCGGCAGCTTCGCCATCCGATCCGGCGGCATTCGACCCTCGGAAGCGGCTTGGTCCTCTGTAACAGCTAGTTCGCAGACGGTCTTGGCGAAGCCGATCATCTCAACCTTGGTGATGGGCATTGCCGGATCGTTGGTCTGCATTTCGAGGTTTTCGTGCACGGGGCCGGCCTTGTTGCGCATGTCCAGCCGGTAAATAAGTGATCCGCCTTTTCCCGGTTCAATCACCGAAGGATAGGAATCGGCGCTGGAGCAACTGCAGTAGGCCTTGGGCTTGGAGATCGTCAGCGGAGCATCGCCGTCGTTGCGGATGCTGAAAGAGTGAATGATCAATTTGCCGGTCCAGACCTCGCCGAAATTGTGAATCTGCTCATCGCAAGCCCAACGAGGTCCGGGCTTCGCCTTGGTATTGCCGGCCGGCGTTGATGGTGGTGCGGTGGGTGGGACGGAAGTTGCGGGCGGGGTCGCCGTTGAATTCATGTTGGCAGGCGGCGTGACCGGGACCGTGCTCTTGGTCCCGCTGGATTGGCCGGGGTTTCCGTTCGGGGAGCGCTTATCGCAGCCGCCCAATGCGAGTCCGTTGATAATTCCGAAAACGATGATTCTTGACGCTTGCATCCACTTTGATCCTTGAATGATGAAGATTTCAACGAATGGCTTTGGCTCGCGGCTTGCGCGACGGCTTCGATGCGGGCGCATTGTTCAGTGCGCTGCGAAGCACCTTCACCGCCAGGTCCGCCTCCGATTGGGCTTCGAAACTGAACAGTCCGACGTACTCTCCGTCGATGGCCTGGGCCACAAAGAAGTTTAGGTTGATGCCGGCTTCACCGAGTGCGCTCGCGACCTTCTTTCCCAAACCCGCCTGGTTTTTTCCCTGCACGACGACACACGGAAACTCGGCTTTCGAGAAACCGACTTTTCGGGCTTCTCGTTGGGCCTTGGCCGACCCGATCGGGAAGACTTCGATCGAAGCGAGCGTCTTATCGGGGTTGGTGTATCCCATCACCAGATCGAGGTTGATTCCCTGATCGGCGAGCGGCGCAAGCGACGCGCCCATTGCACCTGGTTTGTTGGACACTTCGGTTCGCCATAGCACTGCTTTTTTGATTGTAATCGACATCTGTTACACCCTGGACGTAGATTTCAAACGGCACTGCGCGGGTCAGGCCATCAAACGGAAGGTTATCAGCAGCACGGCGCCCACAAGCAGCATCCCCACGACGATCATCAGGCACAGGTTCGCCGCGGCCAGCGGAATGGCCGAGAGACGCTGGCAGCGGATTGTCTTGTATACCGTGCTGATGCTTAGCGCCAGCGGCACCAGCAGCACCAGCCGCCAGAAGCCGGTGATGATTTTCGGCTGAATGAACAGTTCATGAAAGAATGTGCTGATGGAGCCCATGTCAGTCGGCTCCTCTTCGGGGCGGGCCGCGCGAGATCGCGGCGGCCTTGGCGCCGTCCGTACGGGCGATCACGTCGAGGATGACCAGCAGATTCAGTAGCCCCGCGACGCCGGCGTACACGACGCCGAGGTCCGACGCGGGCCATGGCGCCTTGTATTGCTCGGAGACTGGTTTTGTCGCCAGGCGATTGCTGAGGGCCAATGCGCCGAGGGTCTGCGGTCCCGCGCAAAGCTGAGCGGCGATCCACAGGCCATTATCCTTCGGGGTAATGGAGGAACGGACGCCTCCGAGCGCCACGCCGCCCCAGAATGTGACGGTGATCACGATGAAGAGAATGACGGCGCGCTGCTTCTGGCCCATCCACCAATGGCCGAGGCCGGGGACCAGCCAGGCGAGAAGCACGGCAATCGGCATGGAACGCGTTGAATTCAAAAATGACTCCTGTGCTCTGACTTTTCAGCTTCGCCTCACGATCGCGCGCCGACTACATCCCGCAGGGTCCTGCCGGGTCGCCGCAGCGTCCGCATCCGCCGGCCGGGACGGACTCTTTCTTGGGAGCCTGGCCGCGGGCGGAAAAGAGGCTCAGGCGGCGCGTGAGCTTGCGGCTTCGACACGCAGGGCAGGTCACGCTGGGCTTTGCAGAATCGCGAACCAGCTCCTCGAAATCCTTGTCGCACTCGGAGCAATGAAATTCAAGCAGGGGCATTCCGGAGGAACCTCGAAAACGCGGTGTCGCGCAAAATGTTCGCGGTTGTGAGTATATCAGAGCCGGGCTGGTAAGGAAGCGGTGGGTGTTGTGCGATGACTGGTCAAGAATGCGCTCGCCTGCCTTGGGCATCGCCGCACTTGTCAAACGCCTCGACTCTGCTTTAATTACCCGTCCCCCTTAAGTCTCGCCGCCCGCGGGCAGCCGCGGCCGGCCGGACCCAGGCCCCCATCGTCTAGTGGCCTAGGATATCAGGTTCTCATCCTGGAGACCGGGGTTCGACTCCCCGTGGGGGTGCCATGGACAAAGCCCCGATGGTGAAAGCCGTCGGGGTTTTTTCGTGCGCTATTTTTCTGTTGACGCACACTTAGGAGCGAACCACAATTCGATAGAGGCTCAAAATGATGTCATTCCGAATCGCGGCGCGGACAATACTTCTCGGTGTCGCTTCAGTCGCATTCTTAGCTGTTCCGCAAGCGACCTCCGCCGTTGTGGTCGTCGTGGGCGGCGACTTGGAGATGGTGGTCTTTGAAGTTCCCGCAGGATCGACTTATCAGATTTACTATCCAACGGGACAAGGGGCCGATTTTCAAGTTTGGCGTGATCCGGACGCGACAATTCCGGTGGTCCCTCTGCAAAACTACACGGTTCAAAGCCGGGGAGACTTTAATCAGGACGGTCTCTTGAACGGTGCTGATATCCAGGGCTTCGTTGGGGCGTTCGTGAACGGGCCATTCAATTCCGCAGGAGACTTCGACGGGGACATGGACATTGACACGACCGACGCAACCGCGTTCGTCGAGGAATTGCTCTATCCCTGTCCCGTCGCGGCCGTTGTTCTATATGTCGAAGCGCTCGAGGCCAGCGCCGCGGTGAACGATTCTCAGATCGACTTGATCATCGGCCAACTGCCGCCGGCATTTTCAGAGCTTGTCACCTCCGTCGACCTCACCGTTTCGCCGCTGACGATAAACTTGGGGACAACTGTTACGGTCATGATCACGCCAACGGGCGGGGACCTGGTCTTTGATCAGAACACGAGCGCAAGCTGGCACGGTTATTTTGATGCCGTGGTTGGGAGCGATTCTGAGCAGTTTTCGCTGTCTTACAGCTCTACCCAATTTGCTGAGTTG
>DATMEE010000464.1:0-6387 GCA_035557035.1 Phycisphaerae bacterium | reverse complement strand
TCGCGTTATCGTTGGTGTTCCCGGCGTCGTCCGGCTCGTCGCCGCCCCAGTCTTCCTCGGTCAGGTCGTCGCCGGGTTCGAGCGTCTGGTTGAGCGCGTAGCCGATGCGCATCACGCGGCCGCCGGCCAGCTCGCAATAATAAAGTCGGCCGTCGGGGCCCTGGATGATGTCGACCGTATTTCCGTCGGCCTGCATGAACAGCGTGTGGCTTGCGACGCGATCGCCATCGAGCGTAACACGAAAGATCTTGCTGAGCGTGTAGTCGAGTTGAAAGAGATTGCCGCGGTATTCGGCGGGAAAATGGTCGGAATCGTAGTACACGATGCCGGCCGCACAGGAGCCCTCCTCGGCGTAATCGAAAATCGGCGCGACGAACCCATCGCTGTCACCATCCTGCCATCCGCCCTCACGCAACGGCCATCCGTGGTTGCTTCCGGCGCGCACGAGATTAATCTCTTCGCGGCGCGGCGAACCGAATGAGCCGACGTCCGTGGTGAACAGGCGTCCGTCGGGCGCGAAACAAAAGCGGAAGGGATTGCGAAATCCCCGGGCAAAGACCGCGCTGGCGCCGCCGGTGGGAGTCGTGAAGGAATTGTCGTCGGGCGTTGATCCATCGGGATGGATGCGGCAAAGTTTTCCGGCGAGCGTGTTGGGGTCCTGGGCGTTTTCAGAGGTACCGTTGTCGCCGACGGAGAAGTGGAGCATTCCATCCATGCCGAATCGAAGGCAACCGCCGTTGTGAATGGTTCCACCGGTGGGAATGTGATCTCGGATGACGAGCGGCTCCACGCCCGTGCCGTTCACAATGCGAAATCGAATGATCTGCTGCTCGTCGGGGGCGACGGTCGCGAAGAGGTAGAGGTAGGGAGTGTCGAGGTATTCGGGGTCGAGCGCCATGCCGAGCAGGCCGTTTTCGAAGAAGGTGTAAGGCTCAAAATCGAGCACCGGCTCGTCGCGCAGTTCGCCATGCATCGCGATACGGACTTTGCCTGATTTTTCCGCGATGAACAGGCGGCCATCGGGGTCGAATGCCATGGCGAGCGGGTCATCCAAGCCGCTCAGGTAGGTGGAAACTTCGAAGCCGGCAGGGAGCGCATCCGACGCCTCGATCCGGACGCCAGAATGAGTAAGGATCGCGAGCGCAAGCAGGGCTTGTTTAGCCGCGGCACGAAAGTGCCCCGGAGAGGCCGTAGGAATTATCATCTGAAGACTCATCTGTTGTTTCTGGCAGAGTTTTTCGCCAATTTGCGTGAGCGTCGCGATTCGGTCTCCGGCGTAGGCTCCCGGACCCTTCGGGTCTGGGCTAAACCGAATGCGATCGCCGGAGCAAGTTCTCACCTGAACAACGACGATCCGATTTGCTCGTCGTAGGTTTCGCCCTCGAACTGGAAAATGGGCCTCGGGTCGAAGCCGAGCCAGTCGCGGATCGCGCTGCTGAACACGGCGCGAAAGTCGACATAGTAGGGAAGCGAATCGGCGGCGATGTCGGCGGACGAGACGTTTTGACCGTGCAGGCCGCCGTTCACGCGCGGGCCGGCGAGGAACATATGTCCGCCGTGGCCGTGGTCGGTGCCGGGGCTGCCGTTCTGCTCGTTTCGGCGGCCGAACTCGCTGTAGAACACTACGCAGGTCCGCTCCCAGACGCCCATGTTCTGCAGATCGGCGACGAATTGCTGGAATTCATTGTTCACGCGCGGGAAGAGATCGGCGTTCATTTCGCGCTGCGAGCCGTGCGTGTCGAAGCCGTCGTAACGGACCTTAACGATCTGAGTCCCGAGATCGGCCGAGGCGTATTGGGCGGCGCGATAGAATTCGCCGCGGGCCGCCCCGGTCGACTGGAAACTCTCCGTGCGGGTGCGCAGATCGGCGCCGCGCTCGTTGATCCGGCGGTAGGTGTCGAGGATGCCCTGTTTGATCGGCGTGCTTCCCGTTTTCAGCGCCGCGAGCCGGGCGAAGGCGTCCTGCGCAGCGCCGCGGTATGTGTTGTCAGGATATCCATAGCGCGAGGGATCGCCGACTTGTGCCGTATCGAGGACACCGAACGGCTCGTCGAAGTACATCTTGCGCAGCCGCTCGAACCATGATGCGTTGGTGCCCGCGCCGCCGCTGAGATTTCGCACGCCGTAGCGATAAATTTCCTGGCTCTCGAAATGCGACCCGTTGCCGTTGGGGTAGGCGCATTGCTGAACGATGGCGAGCTGGCCCTGCGCGTAGAGATCGGACAGAAACTGAAACTGGCGGTTGATGCCGTAGGCGTCGTTGTTGTGCAGCGGAACGACTTCATCGGCCGTGAGCGCGAGGTCCGGGCGCTTCGACGTGTACCGGCTGTTGCGGAAGGGGGCCAGGAAGCTGAGCGAATCGAGGCCGCCGGCGAGCTCGCAGAGGACCAGCAGGTTGCCCGTGCCGCCGGCCGACTGTGCATAGGTCGCGGCCACGGAACCGAGGAGACCGTCGCCCACGGCGACTGCGCCCGCGCCGGCGGCGCTTTTGCGAAGGAAGGCTCGACGGGAGAGAAGTTTTTTGCATTCGTTGCAGCCGGTCATGTCGGTATCCTCACTGGGTAATGTCGCAATTCCGCTCTCGCTAACGGTCCGGCTTGGAATGACTCACCGCCCGATCACGTCCTCGTGCATGGCCATGAGCTTCAAGAGTTCCTGGACCAGGTGGGGCTGGTAATCGGGGTTCTCCAGATGGAAGGCGAGATAGCCGTTCTGGTCGAGGACCTCGACGTAGATTTCATGTTCCTCAGCGGTGAGGTCTAGATGAAATGCCGCGGCGATGGCATCGACAATGCCCTTTCGCGATTCGCGATCGTTCCAACTGCTGCGCCGGGGCAGAATGTGATAAGGCAGCTCCGGCGTGCGATCGGGTCCGTATTCCATCGTGCGGCCCAGCGCGCTGACACGGGAAAGCACCCACTGATCTTCCATCCAGGCCAGCCCTTCGTCCCAGCCGTTGACGCCCGGGGGATTCAGCATTTCCTGGCCCGCGTCGGCCAGGTCGCTTACCAGGCGATCGAGCACGAAGCCCTGCGAATCCTCCGACGCCATCCGCATGTCCAGCGTCCGGGCCACGCCGACGATGTGCTCCACCGGCGTGGTGACCTGGTTTCCGCGGGCGCTCTCGTCGAAGAAGGCCTTGGAAAGCAATATCTTTCTGACGAGCGGGGATATTTCGAAATCAGACTCGACAAAGAGATCGGCAAGCTCCTTCACTTGGTCATCGGTGGGTTGATCGTGGACGTAGAGCGCGAAGAGATTGCGCGCCACGTAGGCCGGGGCTTCGGCCTGTTGGAGCGTCAGGTCAATGACGCTGATGTAATCGAAGTTCGCCGCCTCCGCGCGCTCGGGAAAGATCGACTTCGTGGTTTCGTCGTGATTCATGAGATCGAACACCGGGCGGGCGTCGATGTCTTGCTCGCGGAAGAGGGTGATGCCGGTGAAGGCGCGGGCGGCCTCGCGGATGTCGGCCTCGGTGTAAAGCACGTCACGGCCGAGGGTGAACAGCTCCCAGAATTCGCGTGCATAGTTTTCGTTGGGGTCTTGCTTGGGGCTGTTGGCGCCGTCGAGCCAGATGAGCATGAGCGGATCGAGCGTCAGCGCTTGCAGGAAGTCGCGGTAGTTCCCCAGGGCGTAGCTGCGGATCATGTTGAAGTGGGTGATCGAGAGATTGCGATCGCGGTCCGTCAGGACGCGGCGCGAAGTGGCGAACCGGTCGTGCCAGAAAAGTCCGAGACGTTCGCGCAGCGGGTTATTGCCCTGGAGCAGATAGATCATCCAGCGCTTGGGGATATCGTCTTCATAGGTCGCGGCGAAGTCGCGGAATTCGCGAGATTCGGTGCGAATGGTCAGAAGCTCGTCCACCGTGGCTTCCAAACCGCGCGCAACGGCGGCGTCGATTTGGGAAGCCGATGCGCCGAACGCAGCGCGCCGATAGAGATGGTACGCATCATCGGCCGTGAACTCGCCATCGTACTGATCGAGCGTGCTTTGCCCGGGCAGGAGATTGTCGAGTAGTCCGCTCCCTCCCTGGTCGTCGCATCCGGATGCGAAGAGGCTGAAGAGGGCGACGATTCTGATGCTCTGATGGTGCCATTTTCCTGACATGTCGTATTTCCTCCGTTGGACCGCACGGGCGGTCGACGGCTGCCTGTCAGGGGTGGAAACGCCTCACCGGGCGCTGCATTGACCGGCTATTGAGCGAGCGAGCCGGGGCTTGGGGTCATGCTGCTGAGCAGGCCGCTGGCGCTCTGCTCGTCGCAGGCGGACAGCAGAAGGCAAAAGATCGCCAGAAATCCGATCCACCGATTTCGTTTCTTACCTGTCATGATCCATTCCTCCATTCCGATCGCGCCGGCTCAAACCGTGCGCATTGCAATCAGGCCGTCGTCCTCGCACGGCACTCACGGATGCCCAGCCCATGGCCGCGCGAAATATCCGCTCGTCGTCTTGCGAAGCGATTGAGAAACCTGTTTGGTGAAGATTGAAAAGCGGCGCCGCCCTCGTTCTGGACGTGCCGGGCTGGGAGACTGGCATCTCCCGATTCTGACTTTTCCACAGGATATCGACGTGCTTCGCTCGCGTCACCGCGTCGATCGGCTGCAATTCCGATCATGGGCGATCACGCTGCACTCCGGCCGCACGCCGCTCTGTTAAAACAGGTAAGATACGGATGGCAGAATGTCAATTGGGCCAGGCGATCCAACAGAATCTCTGTTTTATCGCCGTCAATGACATTTCGGACCGCCCGAAGTCACGTCGGCCGACGTGATTAGAGGTTCGCCTTTTAAGCGCGGGATTGACTCTTGGAAATGCGTGACATTGCACGGTAGCTCTTGCCGAGGCGATGAGAATACCAGAGGATCGCGATGGGCACGCCCAAGAACACAATACGAAAACTCGGCTCCCAGACGTACTCGATGGCGAGTAACACGGGGACGCACGCCGCAAACAACGCGATAATCAATGAATCGATTCTCAAATTTCGTGCCGCACGCTTGGCCGGAAGACGGGCGAAGAGATCCGAGAGCAGCACACTGAATCCGGCGACGCTGACAAAAAATGCCAACGCAAATGGGATGGCCCCCAGGATTCTCACGGCAGCCGTGGTGCCTTGCCATACGTTCGTCGTAGTCAGAACGAGCTTGAGAGGCCAGAAAAGGATCGCAAGCCGGACGATCAGTATTAGCCGTTCACGGCGCGCGTCGTTCCTGCCACGCGGTTCGGCGCTCGTGGAGATCCATACGCCCAGGGTTGGTATTACGGCCAAACACACCAACGACGCTTGGGAGAAAAGCCTATCCCATTTTTCGGTTCCGCCCGCGGTGACCAGCAAAATACCAAGTAGCGGGGTAAGAAGGCCCAGGAGCAGGCTCCAACGAAGCATGTTTAGGCCAAGCACAACGCGTTTCAGCCAATTGGGAGATGAAAACACGAGCCTGTTTGAAAGCGCGCTTCGCGAAATGGCTGCACCACACTCAGGGCATTTACCCTCGGGCGCCAGGCCTCCGAGATCGTATTCACAGTCGATGCACAGAAAGCCCTCTCCCGGTCGCAGAGGATGATCGTCCGGCGCGCCATTCGATTCTGCGAGTGCGATAGCTTTGCTGACATCGGAGTGCACGAAATCCGACTCGAGGGCGGGGCTGTCGGTCGCGGAGGAATCGTCCGGAGTCGCGACAGATTGAGCTCGTTTGCTCGCCGCGATCGTCGCAAGCGTGTCGAAATACGATTTGGAATCCGCCGTTTTCTGAGTCATTGCCACGGGCGGGTTCCAAGGCGCTACGGAGTGCGGACTGCCCACCAATAGGGCGATCCCCTGGTCGCCCCGGCGCAGGTCCAATGACGCGTCGGTCGCTGCCTCTCTCAGTGCCTGACGGAAATTCCCGGCAGTCTTATAGCGAAACATGGGATTCAAATGCGCAGCCCGCTCGACGAGATCAACGACCGCCGCGGGGATTTGTCGTTCATGCAGTTGATCCAACGGAATCGCCGCGCGGCTCGGCCCGGCAAGTTCGGCCATCGTATTCGGAAATGGCAGCCGGCCGGTGAGAAGTTCGAAGAGCATGGCCCCCAGCGCATAGACGTCGGTTTTCGGCGAGACCGATCCGTCGAACATCTCGGGCGCCATGTACGCCGGCGTGCCGGCAATCGCACGGCCTGGACCCCGTGCGGCGCGTCGATGGCTCAGCCCGAAATCGGTAACAAGGAGGCGGCCCTGGGTGGAGAACATCACGTTCGCGGGTTTGATGTCGCGGTGGACAATATCCCGCTCGTGCAGCATGCCGATCGCCCGAGACGCGGATTCCAGGGCCGCCAGCGCAATGGACGGATCCAGCGCCCCATTTCATTCAATGATCCGGGCGAGCGTGGGACCGTCGACGTATT
>DATMEE010000463.1:0-5586 GCA_035557035.1 Phycisphaerae bacterium | reverse complement strand
AGGGGCTTCGATAGGCCGTACATTAACCTAACACATCGGCCGGAATCAAGGGATTATCACAAATATTTTTCACGCCGTCGCCGGTCCGCGCCGCTTCGCTCCGATCAGCAGATAGCCCAGCCACCCGCCGATGGCCCCCGTCACCCCGGAACTGATCGTCCCGACGGCCAGAATCATCGGTTCCGTATCGCCCAGCGCAACGCTGAGCAGGATGCCGAGGAGCGCAGAGAGGCCGCCCACGATGGCTCCGCCTTTCGCGGCGTCGGCCTTGCTCGTCGCGGAAGACGCGGCCCACGCCGCGCCCACGATCAGCGAGATCAACATGCCCCCGAGCGCAAAAATGCTCTCTCGAATGAACAGACTGTAGTGGCCGGCGATCACCATGCCGACTTGCATGACCGTGCCCAGCAGAGTCATTGGAAGGATGGAGCGTTTGTTGGGATTCGTGAGTGGCGTCATGGTCAATTCTCCTGATTGATGGGGTTCGAGCTCGACCGAACAGCCTGGCTCGCCGACTCATCGGTCGGCGCGAACTTTTCCTGCAGGGTCCGCAACGTCGCGGCGTTGCCCCGCTTGAAGAATGCGCGCATTTGCTTCGATTCTTCGTCCTCATGATGACCCAGCCCCACGATCCGAACGCGAGTCTTGCCGTCGGGCGCGTCGTCGAAATAGATCACCGTCCACATGTTCTTCCACGCCGACTTGAACGGAAACTTCTCCGGCGGCTTCTTGATGCGGATCGACAGCATCCGCTCCGGTTCATAGCAAATCACCTCGTTCACGATCGTGTTGGCGTCACCGAGCACCCCCTCCTGGCTATAGTGCGTCCGCATCTCCCCCCCGATGCGCAGATCGAATTCCGCCGACGCCACCATCCACGACTCCAGCCCTTCCTTCGTCGTGAATGCCTTCCACACGGCGCTGCGCGGCGCATTCACCACGGCCGACATGCTTTGGCCATTCGGCCCATCGGTGGTCTCGACGGGAAATGCAAATTCGGAATAAATCCATTCGAGAAAAATCGGATTGTTCTTCAGGAAATACTCGAAGGCGCTCCGCCACTCCCCGCCTTCCTTCCACCCGACGACGTTGAGCCGTAGCCTGGTTTTGTTTGCGTCGACGGGATCGAAAAAGTAGACGCCCCAGTGGCCGCCCTTTTGCACCTCCGGAAACTGCGGCGGCGCGCTGCCGGTCACGACGAGCATTTCCATGGGGAGATAGCTCTGCACCCGCGTGGGCGAGCCGGGCCAGAACTCCCACTTGCCGCCGGGCATCAGCTCGACAGTTGAGTTTCTGCCGCCGATCTTCTCAAGGCCTTCGCGCGTGGTGAGAACATTCCACACGGCCTCGACCGGCGCGGGAATGACGAGTTCGAAATCCTGCCGCTTTGATTCGCCTTCAATCGACGTGACCGTGACGTGTTTATCGACCCAGGTCTTCTCTTTCAACTCAGCCGGGGGGCGTGCCTTCGGTGCGGCAGCGGCCTCTCGCTTGTCGAAATGGTCCTTCAACATGTTCAAAACCATTCCCCACGCCTTGTCGAAGTACGCATAACCCGCGTCCCAAGCTTCACCCTTGCCCCATCCGAGCTGCGAGAGCGTGACTTTCACCTGCCCCTCACCAATCTCGCGAAAGCGAATCACGACGTGCGTTTTCGCGCCGCTCTTGCGCAGATTCATCACCGCCGGCGGAAAGTTCCACTCGAACGACAGCATCTCATTGTCGAGATAGCTCAGAATGCGGCAGGTTTCAGAGCCGCGCAGGCCGCTCTCGTCGGGCTTGTCCATGGCCATGAACAATTCGAACGGCCCCCCGATTCGCAGATCGATGTTGGATTCCGGAATGAAAAACGACGCGATCCCTTCGCGCGTGGTCCAGGCGTGCCAGACATCCGCGATGGCTGCGCGCACGACGACCTCCTTTCGGAGAATCTTCTGCGAACTGGCATGCCATTCCACGAACGGCGCGTCGGACAAACCCGGTTTCGCCACCGGCAACGCATCCTCAGCGAGGATGGCGGCGAAGACTGTGCTCGGCGCCGCCAGTCCTATGGTCACGCCGATGATTGACCCGGCGACGGCTCGGCGCCCGGCGCTACGCCGTCTGCGTGCGCCGGCCACCGGCCATGTAACATTTCTTCCTGTCATTGCGATAGATGTCTCCATCATGTCATTCTCCCGTCTCGGCCGCCGGCCGTTTCGTCCGCCCTTCCGCCAATAACTGATCGACATAACCCCGTAAGTGTGCCACCGATGCGTCATATGGCTCCAGCGTTCGGTGCGTCCGCGCCTGCATCAGCCCCCCCTCCATCACCGTCAGCACGAACCGCGACAGGCCCGCGCGATCCACATACGTCGGCAGCCGGTCCCCCGCCTCGTCCAGGCATTTCCGAATCGCGGCGCACCACGCCTCGAACAGCCCCTTGATCTTCTCCCGCACCGCCGGATACGTGTCGCTCAGCTCCAGCGCCAGGTTCCCGATCGGGCAGCCCATCGTGCAGTTCGTGATCACCAGCATTTGCCGATAGCCCGTCAGCACCGCAAACACCCGCTCGATCGTGTCGCTCGTTTGCGCGAATGCGGGATCGATCACCTCCGGCCAGAGCAACTCCATGTACCGGTCCAGCACCCCGTCCAGCAGCGCCTCCTTCGAAGGGAAAAAATAGTAGAGACTCCCACTGTTCACCCCCGCCTCACGCAAGATGGTCGAGACGCCCGTCGCGGCGTATCCCTGCTCATGGAACAGCCGCATGGCGACGTCTAACAACCGATCCCGTGTGGACTTATCTGTCATTGGCTCATCGAATAATTCAAATTGATTGATCGTTCAAGTAATAGGGTAACGGACCACGACGGCGTTTGTCACGCAAGATCTCTGGCGTTTTTCTAAATTCTGATCGCAGTGAGCTTCCGGCGAAACACCGGTTGAGTATCTAACTTATGTACAAGCCGATACGCAGAGCAATATTCCGAACGTACTTAACAGGAGCCTTGGAACCTATGCGACTGCCTCGAATATCTTGCGTCTTCGGGATGGCCTGGGTGCTGATTCTCGTTGGTTTCGCCAGCCTTGTGGTCGCTCAGCCGCAGGAAGCGGGCCTCCCCCACGGAAACCAACCCGATACAAGACCCGCACTCGATGGCGTGCTGCAACCGAACCCGGCTTCCATCGACCGGACGCGGCTGTGGCTCGATTGGACCCCCGAGAAGATCGCGGCGGCCATGCCAACTCCCGACGACTGGCGCGCCTTCCACGTTAACCAATACCGCGGATGCCCCGTGCATGGCCCTGAAATTTACCGCCACGGCTCATATCCCTGGCGTCTCGGCCCTCCCGGTGACTACCGCATCTCATGCCCCATCGGACGAGAAACCTATCCCGACGCAAACCATCCCGACGATGGCCGCGGCTGGACCGACCCTCAGCAGCATCGCTATTGGTTCCGCGCTTACGCCATCCATTGGCAGTGGCGCACCATTTGGCTGGCCGCGCCCCGCCATCTCGCCGAAGCATACGCCCTCACCGGCGACCGGCGTTACGCCGACCGCGCGATCGCCATGCTCCGCCACATCGCCCGCCACTACGCCGACTTCGACTACGGCCGCCAATCGAAGGAGGGCCAGGAGCGCGGCACGGGCTATGGGGGAAAGATCGTCAACGTCAGTTGGGAGGCCGGGCACCTGATTGATCTGGCCGTCGCCTGCGATCTCGTGAAGCCCGCGCTCGGCGACGATCTGAAGGCACGGCGCGAAATCGAAACCGGTCTGCTCGATGAAGCGATCAAAGCCATTAACGCCGGCAAGGCCGCGGACGACATCGCGGCGCGGCCGCTGGCTTATCTCGCCGTCGTTCGCGGCGGCAGCGCCCTGGAATCCGCGCTCGCAGATATCTGGGAGAGCGATCGCCCCGCGCCGTTCCAGGGCATCAATCATGTCTTGTACAACAGCATCTTCAAGGACGGCGCGCCCCACGAAGTCAGTCCAAGTTATAACTGGAACTGGTGGCGCGACCTGAACGATCTCACCGTCCCCCTCGGCGCGACCGCGGCGAAATTGCACGAGCATCCCCGCTTCACCCTGCTTGAAGCGCATTTCCACCGGACGCTCATCGGCGGCGTGCGGCCCAATCTCGGCGATTGCGGCGGCATCACCGACGCGGCTTCTTTAAAGGCGTACCTGCCTTCCAAACGGGCGGGGCATGCCCGGCCCGATCCCGGCCCTGATTTTCTGGACGGCTACGGCCTGGCGAAACTGACCAGCGCCGATCAAGCGGTCGGCGTCTGGCTTTTCTACGGCCCCAACGCCACGCCGCACGGCCACTGCGACCAGCTCGGCATCGAGATCGCCCGCGATGGCAAGCGCTTGTCACCCGATCTCGGTTATCCGGATTTCACCGGCGCTGATCCCGGCCGGCACAACTGGACCGCCCACACCCTTTCGCACAACACCGTGATGGTCGACGGCGCTCCACAAACCAGGAACGCGGGCGGGCGGCTGCGAAGCTTCCTCGTCGATCACGACGTGGTCTTCGCGCGGGCCGAAGCGCCCGCGGCCTACGCGCAATGCTCGCGGTACGAGCGCATGCTCTGGTTGAATACCGCCCCCAGCTCTGAGTATCTCGTGGACGTTTTCACGGTTCAAGGCGGCAGGGAACACGTACTGAGTGCCCATGGACCGGCCACGATACCGCCGGAAGGATTCAAACTCCCGAAGGGAAAGAACTTGGAGGACTGGACGCCCTCCAGCGCGCATCAATACCTCGGCGTAGCGATGAAGGACGACGCGGCCATCGGTGATCCTTGCCGGATCGGCGAACTTCGCATTTTCATGCCGGCGCTCGAAAGGGAAGATCGCGCCATCGCCTGGGCCTACGCCTCGCCGACCAGGAAGTCGCCGCATTATCTCGCCTATGTGCTGCGCCGCACAGCGGCCGGCGATAACGCCGCGCGATTCGTGACGGTCTGGGACCTGACCCGCGCCCTTTCGCTTGAATCAGCCAGCATCGATGGCGATCTCATCCGGGTTATCGCAAACGGTGAAACGCGTGTTTTCAACATGGCCACGCCGACCACGGTTGTCGCCAGCACCGAAATCACCAACGTCGACTACGACCGCTGCGAGATCGTGGTGAAGCCCTGTGATGTGACTGGAAAATGCGCGCGGATCTCGAACGAACGCAGATCGTCCCTCTGGCAAATCCAGCACATGCGCCGGCGCGACGATGGAATCACGATCCGGCTCGCGGGCGCCGACCCCTTCGTCGGCCGCGTGCGCGTCGCAAAAGTGAAGGGAAAAAAGACACTCGTGACCCGCACGGCGATCATGCATCAGGTCAACAAGGCCGGCGCCACGCTGCTGCGCCCCGGGGCCGAGCACCGAACGCGGATCGAATCGTTTGAACGCAGCGGCGTCGTGACGCTCCGCGATCCCGCGGACTGGGTCCGCGTGAACGACGTGCTGCTCCTCGCCGATTTCGGCGTGGGCGACACGATGACGATGGATGCGTTAACGCCCGTTCGCGGCTCAAAGGCGACGGACAAGCCCGAAATTTCCAGTCCGGACCGTCGACAGGAATGAGTGCGGCCAG
>DATMEE010000462.1:0-3648 GCA_035557035.1 Phycisphaerae bacterium | reverse complement strand
TAATCGAGTGATGATGTCGGCATTGACGGCCGGCGAAATTCACATCTACCAAGGCGGCGCCGAAGGCTTGATCCGTCTGGTCTCGGGCGGCGGCGACGGAATTTTCGTCGGCACGCAGTACAACTTCGTCGGCCACTACGTGCTGATGACGGACCCGAGCATCACGCGCCTTGAAGATCTGCGCGGCAAGAGACTCGCTCTCGATCCCACCAGCCCCACTTATGGCTACATGTTGAAAGTGTTGGAGCAGGTGGGACTCAAGAAGGAAGACGTGAGCTTCGTGCAATTCGGCACCGTCGGCCAACCGGAGCGGGCCATGGCGGTCATGCGCAAGCAGGCCGCCGCGACCATTCTCACCGCGCCGAATACCTACGCCGCCGAGAAGCAGGGCTTACGAAAATTTCCGATCATTCGCGAGCTCGGCATCCGCCAACTGATCACCGTCAGCGCGACGACGAAAAGATTTCTCCGGGAAAAACGCGAAGCCGTTGACGCGTACCTGCGCGCTTACGTCGAAGCGCTCGCTTATGTAAAGGCCAATCGAGATGTGACGATGAAAGTGATCGCCAAATATACCCGCCAGCGCGACCCGGACGTGCTCGCTAAGTTCTACGACGAGCTCGTGCCCGACCTGCCGCGCATCCCCTATATCGACGAAATCTCGGCGCGCGCCACCGTCGACGCGATGCAGGCGCAAGGCCCGCCGCTGCCCAAAGTCGATGTGACATCGCTATACGATAACAGTCTGTTGAAGACTATCGAGGCGGATCTAGAGCGCGACAAACGCCGGTAGTCCGATCCGATTCCAGCTCCCCAAGGCCCCTCATTGTAGTGTCAACGGTGAATGTGAGAGTGGCGCCGACAGGCTCTAGCGGAGCCTGGAGCGATTGGAGAAACAGCCCGCTGATGATCGAAAGCTGAAGAAAATGGCGGCCGATATACTCAAGGTCTTGGGTGAGAGGCGCGATCCGTCGCGGCCGTCTCAACCAATGGTTAGCCGGTCTCATTCCAATGGCGCGATTTTCTGGAGTTCCTCGCGCGCGCGTGCTCTATCCCAGTCGGCGAGAAGTTCCTGCTGATGAAGCGTCGCCCACTCGATCACAAGACCTGTTACGCGCGGCGGCAACCGTCCAGAAAACACTGCCAGAGTGCGAATATTGATCAACGCAAGGTCACTGCCATACTCCGCATGAAAGTGCGGTGGGTTGTGATCGTCGAAGAACATCTTGATGACAATGCCGAAGAAACGGCTGATCTCAGGCATCGGTGAGCTGGTCGCGTAGTGCGGGAAAGATGTCTTCCGGTCTCTTGCCGGTTACCTTGAGGTAGAGCGCATCCGGGCATAGATCAACCTGTTCGCCCCAAACCAGTTCACCGGATGAACCGATACGAACCTGCTCGAAGACGAGCGGGTCGCGCCATACGCCGAACACGCCTTTTCCAACCGCTTCAGAGAGGTCCACAGTTCCGGATACCCCGTCGTCAAATTCCAGATCCAGGCGATACCCCGGCAGGACCTTGACCTTGGAAACCTTTCTCATGGGTTAATTCCTCCACACTTCCGGATAGTAACAGGTATGAGGTTGCCCGGAAAGTTTCATGCGAGGACAGCTAAACGACCCTGGCGCTGAGCGGCGCCGGGCCGCGAAGCGGCCGGCGCCCGCTCCTGCGCCGAGTTATGCCGCACTGCGCTCCCTTCAGCCATCATGCGGTAACGGCAGATCGCCGAACGACGTACTTTGCGAAGATGCCATCGTCGGAGTATTCGGCGTCCTCGATCGCGAAGCCGGTCCGTTGGATCATGGGCTCGAGAAGCCAAGTGAACGTCGAGTGCTCGTCACGAACATGTTCTTCAAGCTCACCTCGGCTCCAGCCCTCATCGGCAGTCGTTCTGCCGGTGGAGCACCAGGCTTCGATCCGATCTTCTGCCTCGGCTGGGTCGAAGCTGTACACGACGTCCCAAAGACGGAGCACACCGCCAGTTCGGAGGATTTGGTGCATCCGCGCTAAAGCGATGGCCTTCCAGAAGTCTGGGAGATGATGGAGCGCGTAACGGGAGTAGACGAAGTCCGCTGGGCTTCCTTGATGATCGTAGGTCAAGAAGCCAGCCTGAACAACCTCGATGTTGCCTAACCGCGCCTGGTCAACCTTCGAGCGCAGCGTTCTCAGCATCACCGGCGACACATCCACGGCGACCACCCGTGCGCAAACCGGCGCGACGGTGATGGCGAACTGCCCCGTCCCTGCCCCGATTTCGACGACCACGGACTCACCGGTCAGGCCAGCTCTCTGCAGAACCAAGATCTCGTCTGCGGCGCCTGCGTTCTCCTTCGCGTCGTAGCGAGACACGTGGTCGACATCGAGGTTCTCCCGACCTGCGTTTGCGGCTTCGTCGAGCAACCAACCCGGGGGCCTGGCAGGATCACGGACAGTCGGCATAACGTAACAATGAGCCCGCGGTCTCGTCGGCTCGATCGAATTCTTATACGCTATCTCTTTGCAAAAGCCAGTTTAACGGCTAGCGCTGCAAATATGACTCCTGCGATCTTATTCATATAGAGCTGAAAAGATGGTCTGCTCCGTAGTCGGCTCCCTATGGTACCGGCCATCACGCTAATAAAAGTAAAAACCAACACCGCCGCAATCATAAAAACTATCCCCAGGACAATCATTTGAAATGCTAACAATCCTCGAGAAGGGTCGGCGAACTGAGGCAAGAAGGCCAAAAAGAAAATTGAGACTTTCGGATTGGTAATGTTCATGACAATCCCGCGGCGATACAAAGGAAAAAGCGGCATAGCCGGTCCAGTCGTAAGTTCCAGCGATTCCGCGGGAGCATGAAAAGCTTGCCATGCCAGATACAAAAGATATGCCGCTCCGATTAACTTGAGGCCGGTGAACGCAATCGTCGACACTTGAAAAATTGCGGCAACTCCGAACGCCACTGCGGCGGTATGCACCAACAAACCCGTGCACAAGCCGACGGTAATCGCCAGTCCCGCACGCCACCCTCGAATCGCAGCTTGCGTCAAAACAAACATGTTGTCGGGTCCCGGTGCTAGCGCCAATAAGAGCGATGCTGTGAAAAACACAGAGAGGGAATCAAGCGGGATCATAGATAAGATTCAAATTGGCGTATAACTCAGCGCTCAGTCGCGGCGGCGCGATGCACCGACCGCTGTCGGCTGCAGCCGCAAGGTTAGACGGGGTAAACAATGTTTCAGGCGGTCACCAGGATCAACGGCCTTGTGGTATTGTCACCGCCGTCTAAACAGAAGGGAACCGATGCGCCCGGAGGAAGGAACGTATCTGGCGCACTGCCAGGGGGATCCGCTCCTTCGGCTCTTTCCACGGGAACATGCTCACTTCTGCCTTCGGCGCGAGCATCGCGGCCTCCATAGCGACAGCGTACGGATGCGGCGGGGTATCATCCGGCAGGATCAGTACGGGAGTCTGGCAATTGCGCACGAAATCGCGCGTTACGGTCCAGACGAAGTCGGCGTTGGTGCGGTACATCTTGTTCAGAAATTTGTCCACCATCTCCATCGTTATGTCGGGCCGGCGCTTGACCAGCTCGGGGCCCCAGCCCTTGATGTTGTTCTCGTAGGAGTGGTTGGGCAACTCCGGCCGGAATCCGCTGGGCTGCGC
>DATMEE010000461.1:0-5198 GCA_035557035.1 Phycisphaerae bacterium | reverse complement strand
AATCGAGTTCACCGGGCGTGTCGGTGCGGTCGTAGCGGCCCGCGAGCGCCCACGTCGTCAGGTTGGAGCTGCGAAACTTGGCATCGACCATCGCGTGACGCCGGGCATCGAGCGCATTGAGTGCCGAGTGATTGGACCGCTGCATGTCGAACGTCCAGAGGCTCACCAGCGTCAGGCGCGGCGTTTCGACGTCCGCTTCCAGGCTGGGACGAAGCTGCAGCATCTGGCCGGCGTCGCCCTGGGCGCGGGCCGACACGTTGTCGTCGTAGACCGCGCCCATCGACATCGACGGAATCACGGTGGCGCGCGTTTGCGCCGATGCGGCCGCCCCGGCCGCGAGCATGAGCACGGTGAGTGCGCCGATGGTGTGATGTCTCATCATGATTAGTTCGCTCGGGAGCATGGCCTCACGCTGGTGCCATCGATTTCCACCGCCACGCCGCGGCCGAGCAGTCCGACCGAGATGATGAGGCGGCCGGTGCCCGGCCGGTCCTGCACGAAGATGCCTTCAAGGCCCGCTAATGGTCCGGTGGTGACGCGGACATGGTCGCCTTCGTGCATCGCGCCGTGCCGGAACACCGGCACGTTCGCCTGTAGCACGCGCTCAACCGCGGCCACTTCGTGATCGGGGACCGGCGTCAGCCGGTTCCACCCGTCCTCGAGAATCCGCACCAGGCCGCGAACCTTCAGCATCTCGATGTAGGCGTGCTTGTCCATCTTCTGGCGCACGAAGAGATACCCGGGGAACATCGGCGACGGCACCACGTGCATCTGTCCCTGGCGCTTCGACCACACGCCGATCTCGGGAAGGAATGCCGCGAAGCCTTTGGCGGAGAGTTGATCGAGGACGAGGCGCTCGCAGTGGCTACGCGTCCATACCGCGTACCACGCGTCAGATGCTTCGCTGTTCGTGCTGACGTGTGTGCCGTTGCTAATCAAGGCTTCGCCCCTTTCGGTTTAGCGGTGTGATCCGCTCGACCGCCGAATGCTCACGCCGTAGACAAAACTTCACCGCTCATCGCTCGTCGGGGGAGTGACCAGCTGACCTCGGCGAGGCCAATGCATAATCTGTTCACAACATTTGTCGCGGTTTTCGAGGGTTTCGTGGCAAGAAGTCATCTGTCGAGCAGCCTATGCGCCCCGGCATCGGGGTCTTCCCGGACCAGATACCCCACAATGAGCACGGACCTGCACATTAACGTCTCGCGAGTGAAGGAATTTCTGTCAGCGTGTAAGCCAATCGGTCACTCAGCACATGGCAGGCGCGAGCGGGTCGTCACGACGCGTCGTCACGGCTGAACTGGGCACGCCGATTGCTGTTTCGCGGGCATGACTTACGCGCGGCAGCGGCTTGGAGTCCACGGGGAAACGATGGCCTGCGAGGAGCTTGAAAAGCTCGGATACTCCATTATCGAAAGGCGTTACCGGACGCGCTTCGGCGAGATCGATGTCATCGCGAACGACGGGGGCACGGTAGTATTTGTGGAAGTGAAGACCAAAACGGATAGCAGTTTTAGCGATCCCGTCGAATCGGTCACGAAGCAAAAACAGCGTCGTCTTGTTTCCATGGCCGAGCAGTACGCCGCCTACACAAGCCTCGATGGGACGCCGTGCCGCTTCGATATCGTGACGGTTGACGCGTCGGTCGCGCCCGCCAAAATCACGCTATATAAGGACGCGTTTCGCCCCGGATGGTAGCCGCAGAAGGCGCAGAAAGCGCAGAGCGTCGAGACGGCCGCAGTAGGCGCAGAAGGCGCGGAGCTTCGTGACGGTGATGACGGAGATCCGGCGCGATCCGATCACCGGCCGGCCGGTGGTGATCGATCGCGCGCCGTTCACGCGGCGGGACGATTTCGTGCTCGAGGCGGTGCGGCTCGAGGATCCTCCGGCCGCGTGCCCGTTTTGCGAAGGCCGCGAGGCCGAAGCGGGACCTGAGATTCTGGCGTGGCGCGACGGCGGGCCGGCCAATCAGCCCGGCTGGTCGGTGCGCGTGGTGCCGAATCGCCATCCCATGCTGCGGATCGAGGGCGGCATGGACACCCGCTCGGAGGGGTTATTCGAAACGCGCGACGGGCTCGGGGCTCACGAAGTGATCGTCGAGACGCCGCTTCACGATCAGTCGTTGCAGGCGCTCGAGGCGGATCGATTGTGGCGCGTGCTGTGGGCCTGGCGCACCCGGCTGCAGGATCTGAAACGTGACTCCCGGTTTGCGAGTGTCGTGATATTCAAGAATCACGGCCGGGCTGCCGGGGCGCGGCTGGATCACTCGCACTCCCAATTGGCCGCGTATCCCATCCTCCCGCCCGCGCTCGCGGAGAAGGTACAGGGTGTCAATCGCCATCTCGACGCGACCGGCCGCTGCATTTTCTGCGACTTGATCGCCGAGGAACTGGCCGATCAGCGTCGCGTTATCTGCGATCAAGAGGAAATTCTCGCGATCGCACCTTTTGCCTCGCGCGTGCCGTTTGAAACCTGGTTGATGCCCCGTGCGCACGAGCCCCGGTTCGAAGAAACTGCCGACCGGACGCTGGAACATCTCGCCATCGGGATCCGATCCGTACTGTCAGGTATTGACTGGGCCTTGGAGCAGCCGGCCTACAACCTGGTTCTGCATTCAGCCCCGCTGACCGGTGAGGTTGACCGCGCGTTTCACTGGCACGTGGAGATCCTGCCGCGCGTGACCCGCTATAGCGGGCTCGAATGGGGGAGTGGGATGCACCGAAATCCCGTCGCGCCGGAGGAAGCCGCGCGCGTCCTGCGCGACCGCTAGCGCCGCTGCCACGGTCGCTGGCATACGGCACGGTCGAGCCACCTTCGGCGCGCGGATGTGCGGGCAGCCTGTGGATCGCGCGCTTCGAGTTTACGCTCCGGCGGATTGAGCAGTTTCTTTGTATCAGCGGTCCCACGCTTTCCGACACCGTGCTCGATAGCGACGGCACCTTGTGGGTGCTGGGCACGACCGGGGTTCCGATGGTGACGCGCAATGCCTTGCAACCGATCCACGGTGGCCAGATGGACATGTATATTGCGCACGTGACGCCCTCGGATTCGGCGCCGATCATGGCCACGCACTTCGGTGGCGATCGGCTGGACGTCGGCAGCGCGATTGCGATCGCACCCGCCGGAGACTCCGTCAACCGGCGCGGCTGTGTTCGGGACGTATTTGGGCGTCATTCCGCTGCCTGATTCGTTCTGCAACTATGAAAACCCTTGGCCTAAGTTTCCTGGTCGCCCTGGGCACGCTGATCGCGATGGCGGTCGTCGGGTTTGGTTTCTTTACAGGTGGGGGAATTATTTTCCCCTCGATTGTCGCCTGGGTGGCGGCCTCGGTGTTTGCGTTGGAGCGCCGGCCCCGCCACGCCTGGCTGCATGTAGCGGCAATTGGGGTCATGGTGGCGGCCTTGCTCAATCTGTACTTCTTTGCAATGCCGAGACTGTTTGCACCAGCACCCGGCTACATGCGCGGAGGAGGACCGAACGTGTATCCGCCTGCGGAGCAACCTCCGCCGCCGCGGCAATGAGCAAACTGACCCAATACCTGCCAGCACCGCTCTTGATGGTGTGCTGCGCCGACATGGTGATAGGGCCGATTGACCGTTGAAGTGGATGGCGCGTGCATCTTCAGAGTCTGCCGATGGCCTTCTGCAACTGCAGGGCTCTGACAATGAGGAGGTGTCCCGCCAGTGCCGCGAGCACCATTACCGCCGGCAACCATACAAACGGTGGATCCATCACCCACGTATTCAGCGCATCGTCGCCGAAGTAGCGAAATCGCGGCGTCGCCAGAATTGCGATGGTCACAATGTTGATCAGTAGCAATAGGCCTAACGCATTCCACGTTGCCACGAGCCGGCGGCCGCCGCGTCCACTCCACACGACCGCCGACACGATGATGGCGGTCGCGCCGGTGACGATGTCGAAGTTGAGTCCCGAATAGCTCATTTGCACGGGCATGACACCGCGCTCGTAGATCTCGTGCATGGCGAGTTCGAGTGGCAGGCGAAATGATTGAACGGCCACGAGAATCCACAGCGGGATGAACCGCGCCAGGCGCTGCCCAAGTGGGCTCCAGGCGATCGTCGCGGCCAGCATCACAATCGCCAACACCAGAAAGGCAAACGGCGGCGGGGTCTGATCCCAGTTGCGCAGGATGCCGGATTGGGCGGCGCCCCATGTGATCGACATCCAGATCACCGCCGCCAGACCGCTGCGCATCGCCGCGCGAATCGACTGTTCGGGTGCCGCCCCGCTGCGGCGCCACGCCACCGCCGTTCCCCACGTCAAGGCGGCGACAAGTAACAGCGGAATCACGATGAAGGTTGCGACCGCCGGATCGGCGTACTTCACGTGCGGCAATCTATCAGGCGATGAGGCCCCCGAGGTCGCTTTTTGGTGTTTTCGGCCTGATTCTTGCGTCTTTCGCGATCCATCTGTTACAGTAAGATGTTCTCAACGAGCGGGAATAACTCAGTGGTAGAGTGCGACCTTGCCAAGGTCGAAGTCGCGGGTTCGAATCCCGTTTCCCGCTCCAATTTTCGCTCTGAGTTCAGGCGAAAATTGTCTGCCGTAGCTCGCGGGGAGTTTCGTGAGCGAAGGTGGACTAAAACGACACGAGACCAACCCGCGATAGAATTCCTCGGTTGATCATCCCGTTCTAAACGGCGCCGTCGCCAAGTGGTAAGGCAGAGGTCTGCAAAACCTCCATCCCCGGTTCAAATCCGGGCGGCGCCTCCAATTTCCTAAGAAAAATGCACGGGTTGTTTCTCGGCGACACAAGTAGACAGTCGCTAGTGTTCCCAAGTTTCAGTCGGAAACGGTCATGCATCCGCAAGCATTTGATCACGAAGAGTTTGTGAGAACCAGCGTTCGAAGGGGAGGAGGTTTCAAGAACCTCCTGCTCGGCCTGCAAACTATGCGGATTGGACGCGACGTCGGGCCGAGTGCATTCGAACGCGAGGCGGACGCGGTTTCTTTGCTGATCGCCCTTTCGTCGATGACGGTTGCGAAGTTTCGACCGGCAACAGGAAACCAGAGTGTGGCGTGTTAGTCGGTCACGCGCGACGCGCACAATAAGCACGAGTCCGGGAGCGGTTGGCGCCACCGAGCTCGTGCTTTCGTCCTGAGGTGTGGGTGCTAGAGGGTCTTGAGGAACGCGACGAGATCATCCATCTCGTCGTCAGTGAGCGGCGGAGCCAGCC
>DATMEE010000460.1:0-9709 GCA_035557035.1 Phycisphaerae bacterium | reverse complement strand
CATGGCGGCGGAGCATTCCTTTCGAGCGGCGTTCTACGGCATGATGCTGGTGGGGGTGGGGGCGGCATTCTTTAAGCCGGCCATTCAAGGCGGACTTTCACAACTGTTGACCCGCGAGCAATCATCGCTGGGCTGGGGGATTTTTTACTGGGTCGTGAACATCGGCGCCATGGTGGGCCACTGGGTTTCGCCGCTGGTGTTGCTCTCGCCGACAACGGCGGAAACATATCGCAACCTGTTCCTCGTCGCGTCGGGCTGTTGCCTCTTCAATCTCATCGCGCTATTCGTAATTTTTAAGGATATTCCCTCCGGCGCGGCCAAGGACACACATCCCTTGCAGGTCCTGTGGAACACGGTGCGGAACATTGTCGAGCCGCGCCTCGTCGCCTGGCTCCTCATCATGTCCTGTTTCTGGATGATGATGTACCAGCTCTGGGACGTGCAGCCGAACTTCATACGCGATTGGGTGGACAGCGAACCACTGGCGCGTGTCTGGCCGCTCAGCGCATGGGCGGAAACCGGCGAAGACGGCGTCGCGCGGGTGCCCCAACAGGTGCTTCTGTCGCTCAATGCAACTTTGATCGTCATTTTTGTTGTGCCGATCTCGCACCTCGTGCGGCGGATGCGCAGCCTCACCGCAATGCTCGGAGGGATGTTTGTGGTGACCGCCGGCGTGGCGGCCGCGGGGCTGACGCAGAGCGCGTGGCTTCTCCTGGCGGGCATCACGCTCTTTTCATTCGGCGAAATGCTGGTGGGTCCAAAAAAGAGCGAGTACCTCGCGCTCATCGCCCCTGCCGGAAAAAAGGCGCTGTACCTCGGGTACGTCGTCATTCCCACCGGCGTCGGCCGCGCCGTCGGCAACAAGCTCTCGGGCTGGCTGTACGGCGAAGTGGGCGAGAAGGCCAATCTGTCGCTGCGCTATCTCATCGAGCACACGCCCTTCGGCAAGGGCAAGGTCTGGAACGGAGAGATGGAATCGCTGGAAACAGCAACCGGCGTGAAACGGACTGAGGCCTTCGTCAAGCTGCAGGAAGTCCTCGGCGAATCCGCCCCGGCCACCACGCAGCTTCTCTGGGACACTTACCACCCGCAATACTACTTCTGGCTCCCGTTCGTGGCCGTCGGCGTCCTCGCGACGATCGCGCTCCTCATCTTTGGGCAGATGGCCAAGCGCTGGTCGGATATGAACGCGTGAGGCGTGGCCGCTACTTCACTCCGTGCATCATGCGCTTCAGCGGACCGGAAACTGCCACGAGCAGCACGGCCGAAATGCACGTCACAACGGCGATTCCGAAAAACACCGTGTCATAGCCATAGTCCTCGACTTTGCCGCCGACGTAACCCCCAAGTACGTTGCCCAGTGCCGATGCCAGGAACCAGACACCCATCACCGTACTCGCCATTTGAACGGGCGCGAGCTTCGACATCGTCGACAGGCCGACCGGCGACAGGCACAGCTCACCCATCGTGTGCAGAAGAAAGCCAAGCACGAGATAAGCGATGTTGCATTTTCCGGTGGTGCCGGCGCTCAGCGCGCCGAAGTAAAGCACAAAAAAGCCGGCCCCCAACTGCAGCAATCCCAATGCAAACTTCAGCGGGCTGGAGGGCTCCATTCGGCGCTTGTTGAGCCACACCCACAGCCAAGCGAAGGGCGCCGCCAGAATCACGATAAACAACGGGTTCGTCGACGCCGTAAGAAACGATGCCGAAATCTCGCCATACCAGGGGATTCTTCGATCGACGTGCTCGTCCGTGAAGAGGTTGACTGCGCTGCCCGCCAATTCGAAGAATGCCCAAAATAGAATCGAAAAACAGCACAGTATGATCAAGACGATCATCCGATCGCGCTCTTCGGCCTCGCTGCGAAACGCCTCCCAGAAGAGATAGGCCAGAACGGGTGCGGCGACGATGATGGCCAGATACTGGGTGTACGTCGGATGAGCGATAAGAAACGCCATCACCGGAATGAGCAAGATCACGCCTAACGCGAGCGTCAGAAAATTGGGAAGACCCAGCATCCCGCGTTCGCCTAACGCGCCCGGGCGCGGAGGATGCCCTTGTCCCTGCAGCCGGCCGCTGCCCAACTTGAAGATGATCAGGCCGAGTATCATTCCGACGCCGGCGATGAAAAACCCCCAGTGCCATCCCTGTTTCTCTGCTGCCTCCCCTGAGAACCCGGCTGCTAGCGCGCCGATATTGATGCCCATGTAAAAGATCGTAAACGCGCTGTCGCGCCGCCCATCGCCCCGCGAATACAATGAACCGACGATGCTGGAAATGTTGGGCTTAAAAAATCCATTTCCGGCGGCCATCAAACCCAGGGCAAGAAAAAACATGGCGCTTAGGCCATCTGATTGAACGCCACCCGCATCCTGGAGAAGCAGCGCGTGCGTCCCCAGCGCGAATTGCGCCAGCGCCATCAGCAATCCACCAATCATGATCGAACGCCGCTGACCGAGCAGGCGGTCGGCCAGCATCCCGCCGACAAACGGAGCGGCGTAGACGAACGCGAGATACCCGCCATAGATCTCATTGCCCGCCTGCTTGGTCACCAGCAGGGCTTTCGTCATGTACAGCACGAGAAAGGCCCGCATGCTGTAGAAACTGAATCGCTCCCACAACTCCGTCGAGAACAGTACAAACAGGCCGGTCGGATGACCCATCCAAGTCCGTTCGTCTGTTTTTGAGGCTATGTAAGCTGGATCAACCGGATTTGCGGGAGTGGCTTGACTCATTATTCTTTGCTCTCCTCGTGCCGAGCGCGCTCGCCGGCCAGAAAATCCCGTTCGCTCTAATTTGATTGGGAGCATATTCACTCGCCCGCCCGATTGCGAGGGAATTGTTCGACCGATAACCTCTTCCTTCAGTAGCCCGGCTTTAGTCTCCTATTCTTTCGGTCGCTACATTTGGAAAGGAGGTTGTCTTGAATCCATCAACACCGACGCACGGGCGGGAATCACCGGAATCGGCTCGATCCTCTGATCCGAATTTCATCGCGCTGCCAAGCGTGCGACCTTCCTTCTGGCGGCGAACGCTCACCTTCGCCGGTTTGCTCGTCCTCGGCGTGACGCCCTGGGCGCAGGCACAACTCTCGGAGCCGAACGAGCCGGCCTATTGCTCGCCGCTCACGTCCATCGCGAACCCTACTCTGTTCGACATGTTCTGGGGCACGACGCCGATTCGCTGGCCGTTCCAATAGAGTTGGCCGCGCTACCACGGTCGCTGCGCCAGCAGCCATGCTCGCTCGTGAAAATGCAGCCTCGCTTCGGCCCCGGATCACTTCGCGTTCCGGACCGGCTGGAGCAGGGTTCGACCAGAGATATTGTTCCGGTGATTTCGCGATGGCTCGCTCTAACGAACTCAATGCGCGACGAGTGATTTCGTCGGCGTCTGGAACAGACCTCTCGCGATTCAGCGCTCGTGGGTCGATCACGTCGACCGCTTCAAGTTCAAACTTAAACGGTTCGCGGCGTCGAGTGCACGTCACCGTGAGAACCGGAACGTCTTGCCGGGACGCGAGCAATCCAATCGTCGGATAGGCGTCCATTTCACCGCCGAGGAAATTGACCCGCACGCCGCGGCCGCGCGGTCGGTGGTGCTCAGCGACCAGCATGACCGCCCCGCCGCCATCGAGGATCATCGGAACGCGCTCCGCAGCCTCCGAGCGATCGACGATGCACACACCCAACTGGCGATTCAACTCGCGCCGCCACATCTTGAGGAGCCGCTGCGCGCGAAAATCCGCGATGACGTGAACCGGCTTGAAAACGTGCCCGAGCGCGCAGGCAGCGACGGCGAGATTGCCGTGATAGGCGGTGGCGATGATGCATCCGCGTGGTGACGAGGCGAGCGTGTGAAGGATGTGTTCATTCCTGATCCGGACGTGACGACGCCATGTGGCAGGACCAAGTTTTTGCGCAACCAGAATTGTCTCGGCCCAGAATCTGGCGTAGTGCTCGTACGAAGTTCTCGCGAAATTCGAAATCGTAAAAGCGTCGGTATCCGAAGGCAGTATGCCTTGTTCAATTGCGGCCGCGATTCGCCGCTCGGCGCGCGATCGCCCCGGCGGATTCATGTCGAAGATGCCGCGTGCCAGGCGGAGGGCGATGGCCGACGTGATTCGAGGACCGGCGATCCTCGCCATCGGTATGACGACGTGGCGAAGATATGCCAATCGAATTTTCTCCCGCACGAACATGCGTCGGTCGCTCTTTCTCTGAATTGCTTTGAGCGGGAACGTTCAGCCCTGACGCGTTGCGTCGCGGCGAGGCTGATGCACGCTTCATTGCAATTATCCATGTTTATCGACGCTTCGAACGAATTGCTGGGACTTCTATCGGGAGAGCGAACCGACGAATCCAGAATCTGTTCGCCCTCGACGGGCCCTGCCGGGCCGCGGCTAAACGAACGGCCTGCATCGAAGGCGTAAATAAAAGGTTATTCGGCCTTCTCACCGCGCGGGTACACCCCATGCCCCTACGCCACCATTGCTGTGTCGCGCACCCCATCGCTGATCGGGCGTTGGGCGGACAGATTCTCATAGACCCGGCGATAGTTGTCGGCAAACGCGCGCACACCGAAGACCTCGAACGCCTGGCCGCGGGCCGTCTCGGCGACCTGCCGCGCCGTCTGCAAGTCTTCCAGCGCGGTGAGCAGTCGCGCGGCCACCAGCTTCGGCTCGGCCTTCCTTACCAGAAATCCGTTTTGCCGATCGGCGATCATTTCGGCGATGGATCGCACAGCGGTCGCGACGATCGGCAACCCCCCTGCCATCGCCACCGCCAGCGGTTCAACACACACCTCATCGCGCGCCGGCTGGAGAAATACGTCCGAGCAGGCCACCAGCTCCGCCCAGTTCATTCGCCGATCCGGCACGATGACCATCCCGGGATGCGGCAATGTCGTCGACCAGCGCTGCAGCCGATCAGCCTCTCGCGACGAATACGGCATGAGCACGCGCAAGCCCCGATGCAGATATTTCACAATCGCCGCGGCCCAGATGCCGACCTCCTGACCCCCTTCGCGCGACGCCGGGCCGCTCAGCAGCACGACGGGCTGGGCATCGCCGACCAGTCGCGAGCGCAGGTCCGTCCGTCGGGCCGCGTTGATCGCCGCAAAATCGGCGGCACCGCGAATCACCGCGACTCGATCTGGCGAGATTCCCGCCGCCATCAGGCGATTGGCGATGAGCTGGCTTCCCGCCGCCACGTTTACGCCGACCGGAAACGAACGAATCCAGCGGGCGACCTCCGCCGTCGGCGAAGGATCGATCAACGAAAGCAGCAGCGGCACCTCGGGCCGGGTCGCGCTCGCGACGACGGCTGCCTGGATTCCCCAGGCATGGATGATCTCGGTTCGGGAATCTCGCGACAATTCGGCGAGCGCCGGCGAGAAGTTGACGAAACGCGAGGGAGCGTAGCGCAAAGTCGGGTGCACCGGGACCTGGATGAATCCTCTCGCCAGCCGGCCGGCACGAGCGTCGATGGTTGCAATGACATGAGCGATCGTTTCTGCAGCCGTCCGCGCCCGGAGCGTTTCGAGCGCCTGCATGCAGGTCTCGTTGCAGTCGTCGTCGATGAGGTGCAGCACCGACGTCACTCGTCGAATTCCTTGTGTTTGTAGAACAATCCCGCGACGCGCTGGCCAAGCTTGATGCCGATTTCCGTCGCCACGTCGGGAGCCGTCTTGTCGCCGTCGGTCGGCGTCGGCGGCGTCTCGGCTGTCACAAGCTTGCCGTCCTTTTCACGCGGCCAAAGGCGCACATCCGCCTTGCGTTCCGTGGAGAGAACTTTCACACGAACGGAGAAAATGCCCTTGAAAAGCGGGGCCCCCGGCTCGGAATAGAGCGTGAACTTCTGCACCCCCAGGTAAAGCACCTGATCCGCTCCCAGCTTTTCGCCGACCTCGCGAGCGCTCATCTTCTCGAACTTCTGCTCGTCCTGCTGCAAGCGCTGAAACTCCCGATAAGGAATGACTCGCGTGTTGACCTTGAACTGAAGAAAATTGTCGGCGATGGTGTCGTGCATTTCGCGAATCGCCTTCGTTTCCGTCACCTGACTCCGGCGATCGTCGATGAAAATCAGCAGCGGCCCCTTGGCCATTTCATATTCCGCCTCGATCTCCTCACCCCCCTGCATGTTTGCCAGGAGGATGGCCATGTGGTGACAGCCGAGAGACGGCATCGCAAAAAACGTGAGGGCGGCAATCGACCATTCGGGCTTAGTCATTGGGTTTATCCTGCAACTTGACCTCATGCTCGTGAAACTTTCGCGCGACCATCTCCGCAAAATACTCGACCGCCGTGTACAGCAGGTCTGTTTCGTTCTCATCCTGAGTCCCATGAATCGAGCCCGGCGGATAGGTGATCTTCACGTCGGCATCATAGACCGCCTCGATGTTCTCCACCGGCCGCGCCTCGTACAGGCGCACGCTCCCGGCGATCCGCGCGCGGCGCAACTGCGGCGTGTCGGATGCCCGCATGGTGAATTCGAGCAGGTCGATGCGCAGGATCAGGTCGCAGCCCAGCTCTTTGGCGACTTCGCCGTTGGTCATGGCCTCCCAATCCATGCCGGATTTTTCCTGCAGCTCGTGGACGCGGCGCTCGTCGATGAACTTCGCCTTTTCGAGCTGCTTGCGCATGTGATGCGTGATCGAGCGGGCCAACTGCCGGCGCGCGGTCGGATACTCGTCGAGCGTCGTTCGGTCCGCCCACACCACGACCGCGACACGACGGCCGCCGATCTTGTCGTACTCGGCCGGGACGGTCTTCGTTGCGTCCGGATCAGTGAGGAAATACCCGGCCTGGCAGCCCCCAGAAAAGATGGCGGCAAACAAAGAAAATCGCATCAAACGCAATCGATTCATTCCGCCATCCTTGAAAAGTCCATCACTGGGAAACACGTCCGCTCAGGAGCGATTCAACCATTTTGAATACCCAACCAAATAGAATGAGCAGCCCGAAGCCAAGCATCAATCGAACCGCAGCGCGATCCCAATCGACGTAAAGGGTCCATCCGGTCGCGGCGATGGTTGCGGCCATAATCGTCAGCAAGACGGTGAGAATCGCCATCACCATTCCGGCCGGTTGCACCACGAACGCTCGCAGCCACTGTCCTCGAACAAAATGGGCGAAAGAAGTGGTCATTCCGCAAGTCGGACAGGGAAGCCGGGTTCGAAGAAGGAATCCGCACGGCGGCATTCCCAGCGCTTCATGCGTGCCGTGACCAGCGGCATTCGGCCGCAGATAAAGCGCCACGCCCAGAATGCCCGCTCCCAAAAGGGCCACCAGCCCCCACGTCGCGCGGACACCCGGCGTTACCGGCATTCGAGGACCGACGACAATTCCCCACCAAACTCGAGTTCGATGCGGTGAGGCATCACCGGCCTCCGATTGTGAATTGAGCAAAGCTGGGGAGTGAATGGGAAGATTCGCCATATCGTCATTGTGTTCAAAGAGGAACGATTCGCAAGGCAGGACTATTAGAAGGGTATGAAGCCCATACCAAGGAGTCAAACGCGGAGGGTAGTGGATGTGTGGAACGGGCTATGATCTCGTGCCGGTAAGCATTTATTTTCCACCCCTGGGGCGCCGAATCCACAGATCGCTTTCGTCGTGTCGCACGGGTTCGGGCCGAGGCTTATTTAACCCTGGCCTGATACAATGAATGGGACGCGACGCGCCACGCCACGCAACTCGCGCAAAAGAAATCTTTTCCGCACGAAAGCATCGAATGGCTCGCCGGTCGTATGCTCTGGTCTTCGCGCTCTGCTGCGCTCCTGCGATTCCGCTTCAAGGAAAGGAGCCAATCCGCACCGAGCGTGCCGTTGACGAGGCTCTGGCCTGGCTGGCGGCCCATCAACGGTCTGACGGGGTTTGGGACCGGCGCGGATTCGACCAGATGTGTCCGGCGAGCGACCGGTGCAGCCAGACCGCGATTGCCCTGCTCGAGCACAACGCCGACATCGGGGTCAGCGCGCTGTGCGCAATGGCGTTTCTCGGCGCGGGCCACACGCACCAAGACGGTCCCTACGCCGAGCACCTCTCCAAAGTCTTCTCGTTCATCCTCGCCAAGCAGTCGAGCGACGGGAGCTTTTCGCACGACGACCGCTTCGGAACATACAACGATGCGATTGCCGCCATTGCCATCGCCGAGGCACTTCTCGCCACCGGCGATCCCATCCTGCGGCAGCCCCTGAAGTCGGCGGTAGCGCATCTCGCGAAATCGCAGCAGAAGGGCGGCGGCTGGGACGTCACCGCGGCTCGCAGCGGGCGCAACGACACGACCGTGACAACCTGGGTACTGATGGCTCTCAAGTCGGCCGAGGCCGCGGGCGTCACTGTGCCGATCTCGACCAAGTTTCGCAGCCTCGCGCACTTTGACGACGCCACGCTCCCGAGCGGCCGCGTCTGGTATGCGGACAAAACGCGCGGCTCATCCATCGAGCCCTCGCGACTACTGAGTCTGGACGAGCGCCGCTTCAGCCCCGGATTGACCGCGACGGGACTCTATGCGCGGGCGGCGCTGGGTCTGCGACTGGACGACGCCGTGGCGATCAAGCAAGTCGATTTGTTGCTCGCGGAACTGCCTGCGATTGATGAGCTGCGCCGGCCGGATTCAAACGCGTGGTACAACGAGTATTACTGGTACTACGGCACGCTGGCGATGGTTCAGGTCGGCGGCAACCCACTGAAGGAATGGAATGCAGCGCTGCGCCGCACGGTGATGGAGATTCAGGAACGGCCGATCACGCGAACAGGCGCAAAGCGTCATGTCTATGGCAGTTGGCCGGCGTTCGGCAAGGGCTGGGGCGACTGGGGCCGCGCGGGCGGCAGAATCTATTCAACAGCGATCAACACCCTTGCGATGGAGGCCCATTACGGCCATGTGCCGGCCTATCTCGCATCGCCCGGCCTTCTGGGAACGCTCGATCTGAACGCCTATCTCGAATCGCTCAATCCGAAAGATCACGGCAAGGCGCTGGCGTTGGCGCGGCGAATGGACCCCGACGTGGGCGAGCCGGTGCTGCTGGAATTGTGCGAGTCGATCAATCGCGATGCCCGCCTGCACGCCGCGGAAGAATTGACCAAAATGCGCTCGCCGCGCGGAATCCCGGTGTTGAAGGAGGGAATGATCGACGCGACGCCTGCAGAAACGGAATGGATAGAAAAAACACTCGCGGCCACGGTTGAAGTTCGCGGAAATCAGGGGCTTGGAAAAGTCGTCGAAGTCGATACTAAGGCGAAAATGCTCCTTTTTGAGACGAGCGGCGGACATGTGTACTATGGGCAGCCATTGGGGGTCTTGCGCGACGGCCGGTCGCTGGGGCGCCTTCGCGTGAACCGCCGGTTCACGACGCAGCGGATGGCCGCGGCGCGCATCGAGGCCTCCGAAGGTGAGCCGCGGCCCGGCGACGGAGTGGTGACGATCGATGAATGAAAGCGGAGAGACATTGAAGGGCGCTGTAGCCGCGGCGTTGCGCGATCGATTCGAGGCGGACGGAATCCTCGGCGGGCGATATCTTCCGATCGGGGTGCCAAAACTTGGCAAGCCCGTAACTCATTCGACGCTCCCTTCTCCTTCGCCTGCACCCGGATCGCGAACGTCGGCCACTCCCGCCCACCCATCCGGCCACGAACACGGCCTCCAATCAGCGGTCACAGAATCGCAACGCGCGGATCGCGCCGTCCAATTGGACGTCCTGAATCGCT
>DATMEE010000459.1:0-5306 GCA_035557035.1 Phycisphaerae bacterium | reverse complement strand
GACTGCGTGCCCGCCTTTCTGCATCAACGCCTTGGGCGTTTCCGCCGCGAAGCGCTGAGCTTTCCTAACCAACATGAACCCGAGACGCGCGCCAAAATCCCGCGTTTCAGTTCGTAGATCGAGTCCGCAGACTCGACATTTTCGCGAAACGATCGCCGAAGCGCCGAGCATTCCTGCTGAACAGGATGGTGGTCAAAGCGACGACGCCAGGCATTCGCAATCGGGAACCAGGTTGTCCCGTACGCGGCAAACGGAGCGCGGAGCACCGCGCACGCCAATTTCAGAAATACTCAACTTTTTCAACCCCCGCGATGTATGCGGAATGCGCCTGAAAAACCTGAAAAAAACGCGCTCTCGCAGCCCAATCGCCGGATCGCCCGGATTGAAAACACGCTTGTCTGCCATGCCCGCCAAATGGCCGGCCCGGACGCGGCGCGGCGGAGGGGCGTTTCCATCCGGCAGCGGCGCCGGACGCGACTGCCTCGTTTGCGCTTCGGGCTCGGAAAAAAAACCGGTGCCACGGCAGCCGGTGCAACACCAAACGTGCAGAACGCCCATCTAAATCGCCGTTTATCTAATGGGGAGTCGCGTTCGAGCCTCCTAGACTCTCACGGCGCTTTTTGCGAAAGGGTGAAACTATGAACCGCGTGTTTTTGTTTGGCGTGTCGGTGTCGCTGCTGGCGTCGGCGGGGTTGGGCTGCGGCGGCGGGGGACACGATCACGAGTATGACTACGAATACGATCACGACGTCGACTACGACGACGATGGGCCGCGCGGCGCCGTCATCTACGAAGAGCATCGGTACTATCCCGATCGCGGGCCGTACTATTATCGCCACGATCATCGGCCGGGGCACCGGCGTTATTACCGGCCCACGCCGCACTACAGCCATCCGCAGCATTCGCGCGGGCCGCGTCGGGATCATCACGTCGATGCCGGGCGACAGCGGGCGCAGAACAAGGACGGCGGCGTGCGGCATCGCAGCCGTGGCGATGGCGATCATGATCGCGGGCGAAGCACGGAGCGGCGCGGCGGTCGATCGGGCCGCGGGGGTGATGGGGATGGGCGGCGGAGACGGGGCGGCGGCGACTAAACGACGAAGAGTCAAAAGTCGAGAGTCGAAAATCGAAAGTCGAAACCTGAATGCAGGGCCGCACCGGCGATTGGCCGGTGCCACATGTGCGTCGTGGTTGGATTCTTTGCGAGAAGGGATTCTCGCTTCAGGGTCGAAGATCGAATCGACCGCTATCTTGGATCAAGATCCTCTCGCGCAGTCGAGCGCCCGGACTGGAACAACGGGCGCCGGACCGACACGGACCGGCTCGCAATGGCCTTGCGATTTTCTGGGCAACATCACATCACGGTGAAGTAGACCGAGGCGGCGTAGTCGAACATTTCGGGTGACAGGACCGCGTCACGGCCCGTGTACAGGCAGCGGTTCTTCACTTGCAGCATCAGGTCGCGCGGCTGGCAGCAGCGGAACGGGCGGCCGGTCTTCTTGTAATAGGTTTCGATGAGGTATTCGATGGCCTGCCGCGAGGGGTCGTCGAGCTCGAAGCCGACGCCGGGGGCGACGAAGTCGAAGAGCTGGCGATACTGAGCCTCGGTCGGATCGGGCACGTTGATCTTGTAGGGAATTCGGCGGAGGAAGGCGTCGTCGCACAGGTCTTTCGGCTCCAGGTTCGTCGAGAAGATGATGAGCTGGTCGAAGGGTACCTGCAGTTTCTTGCCGTTGGGCATCGTCAGAAAGTCGTAGCGCTTTTCGAGCGGCACGATCCAGCGGTTGAGCAGTTCGACCGGGCGCATGCGCTGGCGGCCGAAGTCGTCGATAACCAGCGTGCCGCAGTTCGACTTGAGCTGGACGGGCGCCTCGCAGACGCGGCTGGTCTCGTTGTACTGGATTTCGAGCGTCTCCATGGTCAGCTCGCCGCCGACGATGATGGTGGGCCGCTGGACCTTGAGCCAGCGCTGATCGATTTTGTCCTTCTTGAGGATCGATTCGTTACGCTGCTCGGCGATGACGTGGTTGGCCGCGTCGAAGAGCTTGATGATGAAGCCGTCGCAGATGAGGCACTTGGGGAGATAGATGCTGTCGCCGAAGCAGCGGGTGATGCGCTCGGCGATGCTGGTCTTGCCGTTGCCGGGATAGCCGTAGAGGAACATGCCGCGGCCGGAGTTGATCGCGGGGCCGAGGATCTCGAACATTTCCGCGCTGACGAGCAGATCGCTGAAGGCGCGGCGGAGGTCGTCTTCGCGCGGATGGCAGGCGGTGATGGTCTGGGCGCGCATGGCGGCGATGTATTGATCGACGGGCACGGGCGCGGGGCCGACGTACATGGACTCGCGCATGAAGCGCTGGGCGCGGTCCATGCCGGCGTCGGTGAGGCGATAGGTGAAGTCGCCCATGGCGGCGGCGCCGACGTGGACGACGATCTGCTGCTGCTTGAGCATGGCAAGGTATTCGATGATCGGCTCGCCGGGAAGGCACAGCTCGGTGGCGATCTGGCCGCCGGTGGCGGAGCCGACGCCGGCGAGATATTTGAGCATGAGTGATTCGACGACGCCGGTGTCGAGGCCGGCTTCGTTGAAGGTTCGCACCGGCCGCGGATACCACGCGGAGGGGACTTCGACGAGGCCCTGCTTACTGTCGGGCACGAACGTTTGCGAGACGGTTTTGACGGGGGCCTGGACGCTCATGGGATACCCTTTCGGTGGCCGGTTCTTTGGATGAAAAGCCGTAAGAGAATCGGATTAAGAGAAGGGCGTCTTGATAGATTGGCGGCGCGTTGGATGGGTGACGGTCCGCCGCCCCTTTGGGGCGGACTCATGCGCGAGGGATCGATCCCACGGGTTCCGCTTCGCTCCACCCGTGGCTACAGCCTGTCGCCCCCTTTGGGGCTAGTGGTGGGGGCGATAAGGATGAGCTGGCAACGCGCTACTTACGATTGCTTTCTCGCGCGGAAGTGTGACCGCTTCCTTACGGGCGCGGCTCTGATGGCAAGGGCTTATAATCGGCGGGCATGAGCAGTCTTGACTATCGGACGGCGGGAGAGTCGCACGGCAGGGCGGTGATTGCGTTGATCGAGGGCCTGCCGGCGGGGCTGCCGGTGGACGTGGGTGCGATCAACGCGGCACTGTTGCGGCGGCAGGGGGGATTCGGGCGCAGTGCGCGGATGAAGATCGAGCGGGATGAGGTTGAGATCTTGAGCGGGGTTCGGGCGGGGGTGACGATCGGGTCGCCGTTGACGCTGCAGATTGCGAACAAGGACGTGCGGCTGGATTCGGCGCCGGCGGTGCATCGGCCGCGGCCGGGACATGCGGATTTCGCGGGGGCGATGAAGTATCTGACGACGGATTGCCGCGAGGTGCTGGAACGGGCGAGCGCGCGGGAGACGGCGGGACGGGTCGCGGCGGGGGCGGTGGCGAAGCTGCTGCTGGAGCGGTTTGGGATTCGGGCGATCGGGTATGTGGTGCGGATTGGGGATGTTGACGGGACGGTTATTGGCGAGGTGATGAGGGACGAGGAGTTATCGCAACGACGAGGTGCGAGCGAGGTCTATTGCCCGGATGCCGGGGCGTCGGCACAGATGGTTGATGAGATTGGGAAGGCGCGGGCAGACAAGGACACGCTGGGCGGCGTGGTGGAAGTGCGTGTCACGGGCGTGCCACCGGGACTGGGAAGTGTCATGCGATGGCAGGACAAGCTGGACGGGCGGATTCTGGGGGCGGTGGGGTCGATTCAGGCGATCAAGGGGGTGGAGATCGGGCTGGGGTTCGAATGCGCGGAACGGCCGGGGAGCCGAGTTCATGATGAGATGGAGTTTGAGGAATCGTCGCGAGATGGCCCGGCCCTGGGTTTTCGGCGGCGCACGAACAATGCCGGCGGTCTGGAGGGCGGAATGACGAACGGGATGCCGATCGTGGTGCGGGCGGCGATGAAGCCGATCAGCACGCTGCTGAAAGGGCTGGATAGTGTCAATATGGAGACACTAAGGGCTGAGCGTAGCGATTACGAGCGGAGCGACATCTGTGCCGTGCCGGCGGCAAGCGTGGTGGCGGAGCACGTGGTGGCTTTTGAAGTGGCGCGGGCGTTTCTTGAGAAGTTCGGCGGAGACACGATTGGAGAAGTCGAGGCCGGTTACAAATATTATTTGGCGGCGGCGCGGGCGCTGCCGACCGGGCTGGATCGTGAGTGATCCGGCGTAAGGTGGGTCGATAAGGCTGACCCACCCTACGGGTTCCTGTTAGATCGGTTCGTCGCGGACGTTGTAGAGTGCCATGAACAAGTCTCGATTGCTCATACTGCTGGCGGCCGTTGTTGTGTCATTGGGGTCGCTGGTGCTGACCTCGGCGTACGCCATTCATTTGCGGAGCGAGGGTTACCGCCGGGAGGTCGAGCAGGACCTATCCGGGTTCTTTCAGTTGCCGTGCGAAGTGGGGGGCATTCGGGGCAAGACGTTTTCAAGCCGGGAGTTTCAAGACGTCGTGATTCATCTCCCTGACCGGCGCGACCAGGTCTTCGCTTGCCAGCGCGCTATCTGGCACGAAGACTTGATCGAAGGACGACCGACGCAACGGCTGGAGCTGTCAAACGGGGTGCTCCATTTGGGGTCGGATCGTTGGCAACATGGCGACTATCACACGGTCTTCGAGTCGGGGCTGGGTCACGATTTCGCGGCAATGAAACTTGGACGAGTTCATCTGGCGGACTTCAAAGTGGCGTTCCAACGGCAGGAATTTGTTCTGGAATGCGGCGGCGTCGTCGGTGAAGTGGACTTTCAGGGGCAGGAGGAGGGCACTGCCCGGCTAGAGGCATTCGAGCTGAATGGAATGCCTGTGCGCGAGGGTGTGTCGATCGTTGCTCGCTTTTCGCTGCGCAAGGGTGTGGACGTGAAGGACGTCACGCTGGAACTCCCGGAAGTTCCGCTGTCGAAGATCGGCCTGGAGTCGGCGCTCTCGGGCGAAATCACCCAGGGCAGCTTCGCGGGAACGGTTCGCTACACAAGTCCGAAGGACGAGGATGCGCCCGAGGTTTGGCTCAGCGGGAAATTGCAGGATTCGAAGTTATCGGAACTGTCCCGCAGGCTTCCATTCGGTCCGTTTGAGGGAACCTTATCGGTCCGTATCGAAGAAGCGCGCGTCGCGAAAGGGATGCTCACCGATTTGCGCGGCCGCGGCGAAGTTCACGATCTGTCATTCGCACCGTTCGCGGCGTTACTTGGCGTGGCGCGTCTTTCGGGCCGGGCGAGCTTTGATCTCAATCCGGTGGACATCTCGCGTGGAACAATTCACAAGCTGGAAATCG
>DATMEE010000458.1:0-23697 GCA_035557035.1 Phycisphaerae bacterium | reverse complement strand
AACGGTGGGTTCCGAACGGGCATTGTCGCCGGCAACGGCATCCGCCTGCACGCGTGCCGCGTCTATGAGGGCGTCTATGACCGAATCATTGTTGGGTGGTTGCAGCGTGGACATGCGGCTGGTTCCTCGACGGAAAACGCTCCGGCGACTGACCGGGGCTGATGGATACCGCGACAATCACCGGCCGCTGCTCACGCGATTCGAGTAAAAAAGTCCGCCTCGGGGCCGAGCAACTCCCGCAGCCGGTCATGTGCTCGGGCGCGGAGCATATAAACCGCGTTGTGGCTTCGGCCCGCGCGTGATGCGACCTCATCGATCGGCCGTTCTTCGAGGTCATATAAGCGCACCACAAGGGCGTAGCTCTCCGGGAGCCGAGCGATGGCCGACTCGAGACTTCCGCGCGCCTCGCGTCCGGCGGCCCCGCGGCTGGGCGAGGTGACGTCGCCGGTCAACAAGTGGAGCAGCGTTGTGTGCGTATCTGCGTTGCGGACGGGCTGAAGACGCCGATCCGGCGGCGGCCTTTTGGCTCGATTCACTTCGCGCAACATGTCGCGAAGATTGTTCCGCGCGATGGTCAGCAGCCAGCCGGAGAACGAGCCAGGCCCGTCCGGCACGAACCAGTGAATTCTGAGGAAAGCCTCAAGAAACGTCACTTGGAGCACGTCATTGACGTCGAAAAATGCCGCCCAGCGGTCATCCAACTGAATGTCGCGCGCAAGTTCCAGGGCGAGGCGCTTCAGGAGATCGCCCAGTGCGGCGGAATCACCTCCCACGGCCCGTTCGAGCAAGACTTGATTGTCCGGACTCGCCAAGATTAGTCCTCCGGGGCAAGTATCCTATTTTGGGTTTCCCTACTGAACAAGAAAGCGGACAAACTCGGTGGGTGGTTGCCCCGATTGACCGACATCGACGCGATCAACATCATCGCAGCTTCGGGTCGTGCCGCGCCACCATTCTTGAGAGCATGAGTTGCTAGCGTTAGACTGGAATCTGTCGGTTTGACTCCGGCTCGCAGGGCCGCCTCTTTCCTGCCCGGGACGCGCCAACTATGAAACTCCACGTCGGAACCAGCGGGTATTCATACAAAGAATGGAAGGGCTCGTTCTATCCCAAGGATTTGCCGACGAAGCAGATGCTCCACTATTACGCCGAGCGCTTTCCTACCGTCGAGATCAACAACACGTTCTATCGCATGCCGACGCCGTCGGTTCTGGAAGCGTGGGCGGCCGACGTTCCCGCCGACTTCAAGTTCGTGCTGAAGGCGCCGCAGCGCATCACGCACTTTCAACGGCTCAAGGACGTGAGCGAATCGGTGTCGCACTTTCTGAACGTGGCCGGGACATTGCACGAACACCTGGGGCCGCTGCTGTTTCAGTTGCCGCCGAACATGAAGAAGGACGCGGCGCGGCTTTGCGAGCTTCTCGCGACGCTGCCCGCGCAGCGCCGGGCGGCCATCGAATTTCGGCATTCGTCGTGGTTCGATAATGAGGTCTTCGATCTGTTGCGCAGTCATCAGACGGCGCTGTGCATTGCCGAGGCCGAGGACGATCTTGAAGTGCCGTTCGTATCCACCGCGAACTGGGGCTATGTGCGGCTTCGCCGGCCCGACTATGCGGATAAGGATTTGAAGGCCTGGGCAAAGGGCATTCAGCAACAGGATTGGAACGATGTCTTTGTGTTCTTCAAACACGAGGATGCAGGCAAGGGGCCGGCGTTCGCCAAACGGTTCTTGGAATTGGCCGCGACTTGAAAGCATGCGGGATCATGTGTCGGGAATATTGGGAGCGCTGGGACTCGAACCCAGGACCAACGGCTTAAAAGGCCGCTGCTCTACCGACTGAGCTACGCTCCCGATCGCGGCTTGTGCGCCGCGAAGGCAGAATCGTAAGTGTATCCCACATTCAGGATTTGACAAGAAAACCGCGCCGAGCTGAGTGAAGGCGTCGAGTCAGGTCGCGGCTTTTTCCGCTGAAATCGGAAGTGAAACGATCTCGCCCGCCCGATCGCCGGCGGCGGTTCGCGAGGTAAGTTTCACGCCCGGCTTGGCATGCGCGGTCTTGACGTATGCCAGCGAGAGGGGCGCGCCGCCAAGTGCAGGGCTGGGGCAGCCGGACATGGCCCGGCCGACTTCGACGCCGTCGATGAAGAGCGGCGACAATCGCCCGACGATCTCGCTCCCGTCGAAACGCACGCCGACCAGCTTCCGCGCCAGCACTTTGTGCGCTCTCATGCGTTCGATGACTTCCTGGCCGAGATAGCACCCCTTGTGATAGCTGATGCCGCGTTCGATCTGGCCGGTTTCGGGCGGGATGACTTCTTCGTCGATGTCCTGCACGCTCGCGGGTATGCCCGCTTCGATGCGCAGCACGTCGGCTACGGCCGGATCGATGGGCGTAGCGCCGAACGATTCCGCCGTGGCCATTGCCAGCTCGCAGAGGCTTCCGGCCTGTTCGCCGAAAACGATGAACTCGGCGCCGGGAACACCGCAGAAATCATGCCGAAACATCAGAACAGAAGGATTCGGATGATCCGCATGTGATGGCTGGGGTGCGATGGTGTCTGGAGGTGCGTCGGAATGAGACAGCGCCAGATCGCCTTCCGTGTTCTGCAGCCACGCCATGGCCGTGAGATTGCCAAATCCCAAGCGTGCCGCGATTTCATGCGCCCGCGCTCCGATGACAGCAAATCGGCACGTCCGATCCGTCAGATCGGCGATTTTGGCGTCCTCGGTGACCACATATCGATTAAGAAACGCCGCCGCGGTCTCGATCCACCTCCGATCGATGTCCAGCAGCAGCCGCTCCGGCCGCACGAGTATGTTCAAGTCAAACTGCGTGCGGCCCTTGACGTTGACGACGAAGGCATAGTTCCCCTCGCCGGGTTGGAGCGTGAGCACCACGTTGGTGACGAGATTGTTGAGCCACTTGGCGCGGTCGGCGCCGGCGACTTCGAGCAAGCCGCGATCGTGACGAGGAAAAACCGCGGCGTCCATGCGAGCTTGCTGGTATTGCGTTGGATCGATGAGCATCTTAGCCGGTCACGTCCACGAATAGAGAGGCGGGTACGCTCTGTCGCCCGCGCCGGCGGCGCGGCTTGCCCGCGACTTTCTCATCCAGCCGCCGGCCGTTTCGCGTCGATGGCGCGCTGATCAGCGGGTCTTCAGGCCCGTCCAGCGCATCACCGGCCTTCACCTTGGCGAGCCTTCCCTGGGCCTGCGCCGCGTACTGCTTGGACATCTCGAATCCGATGGGAATTCGCGCGAGCTTCTTCGCGACGACCAGCGTCGTACCGCTGCCGGCGAATGGATCAAGAACCGTTCCGCCCTCGTTGCTGGTCGCGCGAATGACTCGTCCGAGGAGTTGCTCCGGCATCTGGCAGCCGTGCCAGCCCGCGCGCTCCTTGAACGTGCCTGCGACTCTGGAAAAGAACCAAGTGTCCGATTCAGGTTCAAAGCGATCGGGAATGTCCTGCGGCCGGAGGATAAATCCGTCCTTGGTGGGCGCATCCAAGGACGGCGGAATGATCCAAGTATCGTCCGGGGTTCTTCCCTCGGGGTCCGCCCGCCGGTCGCCGTAAACAAGCTGTCTCGCGGAGGGCACGCCGACCGAACGGGCGTTGAACGTAAAGCGTTTCGGGTCTTTGACGAAATGAAACAAGTGCGCATGGCTTCGGGTGAACTTCGTCTTGCAGTTCACGCCGAAGGTGTAGTACCAGATGACCCAGCTTCGACAGTAAAATCCGCCGGCCCGGCCCGTCGAGCCCATCGGTTTGCGTTGCTTCCCCTTGCGTCGGGCTGCGCCATTCCCCTCTGCGAGCGACGGAGAGTCGCCGGTCAAAGCAAGGCCCGGATAGGCATTCTGCGCAATTAGCTTCAATTCGGCGGCGTACTCGTCCCCGATGGCCAGCCAGAACGCGCCGTCCGGCTTGAGCACGCGATGGACTTCGGCCATCCAATCGCGGCACCACGCGAGGTAGCGCTCATGATCCTGACGGTCGTCATAGGCGTCGTACTCGTAACCGATGTTGAACGGGGGATCGGCGAAAACAAGATCGATGCCGCTGGCGTCGAGCGCCTTCATGCCGTCGATGCAGTCGCCGTGATTTACCATGTCAAGCTCGGGCTTCACCGTTTATCTCGCAGATCATTACAAATCCGTTGCGCCAATTGTGTGGCACCGGCTAATAGCCGATGCCAGCGATAGTGCTCGACATCATAACCGGGAGCGGCAGTTCGTGGGACTCTCAGCGAGGCCGCTGATGTGAATTCTTCACGATCCCGCGCAGGTGCTCGCACATTACACCGAGTGCCCGGGCCCGGTGGCTGATCCTGTTTTTTTCTTCTGATCCGATCTCCGCCAGCGTCTGATTCAGGCTCGGCACGAAAAAATGCGGGTCGTAGCCGAAGCCGTTCTCACCACGCGGCTCGTCCACGATCACGCCCTCAATCGTCCCCTCGGCGGTTGCGAGGATTTCTTGGCCGTCGGCCAGCGCCAGTGCGCAGCGGAATCGGGCCGATCGGCGAGCGGGGGGAATGTCCCTCAGGAGCGCGATGAGCTTGCGATTGTTGGCCGGGTCGCGCACGGAGCGGGGGGCATTCTCGGCGACGTCCTCCGCAAATCGGGCGGAACGTACGCCGGGCCGCCCGCCGAGGGCGTCGACCTCCAAGCCCGAGTCGTCCGCCAGGGTCCAGAGACCCGTCGCCTTCAAATAGTATCGTGCCTTCAGGGCGGCATTGTCCGCGAAGGTTTCGCCGTCTTCATCGGGCTCGGGAATGGGCGGCGAAACCTCACTAAGCGTCTTCCATTCAATCACGGGGCCAGATTGAAAATCTGACCCACCCCTCACCGATTGGAAATCGGTGCCACGGCTGGATAGTACTCCCACAATCTCGCGAGCCTTGTGCGGGTTCCCCGTCGCGATCAGAATCGAAATGGGGCGGGGCTGACTCATGACCCTGGCTTCACGTCCTCGCGCTGCGGAATCTGCGCCAGAAACGAATAGTTCGGAATTCGCTCGCGCTGATTCGTCTCCGGATTGCTCACCCAGTTGTACACCAGGTGCCCGTTTTCCAAATTGTACTTGAACTCTTCCTTCGCCTGCAGCGATTTGACCGCCGCGCTATAGCCCTTTCGCCCCTGCGCATCGAGCACGAAGGCCTCGTCGCCGAAGGTGCCCACGCAGATCGACGCCGTTGAGCGCTGCGGGTCGAAGTAGTAATAGGCTTGATGTCCCCGCTTGCGCAAGTCGGCCACCCACTCGTAGGCGGCCTGCCGATAGTCGTGCAGCTCCGGTGTCGGAAATGTGACACCGACGTTCAGCGTGTACAGTCCGCTCGCGTTGCGCAGGTCCCACTCCGGCTTGCCGGCGAAGGGCTGCGGTTTGGGGATCGGCCGCGCGCTGAAGAACGGGTACTGATCGCCCAGCGCCAGCTCGCGAATGTAACGCAGGTCGCGCTTGATTTCGTCGCTCAGCTCGATCACCAGGTCGCCCTTGCTCTTGTCCTTCCCATCCGTCTGGGCCTGGCGATAATGAAGCTGATAATCCCCGTAGAAAATCCGGCTGGCTGGGTCTTCGTGCTGAACCCAGACGCGGCCGGCGGCGAGGCGATCGTTTTGCTTGAGCAGGGTGGCGAGCCGGTCGGCGGTCTCCTCCCGGCGATTGCCTTCGAAAGAACTGCACTCGATCGTCCACGTCTCGGCCCCGGTGTTCGAACTCTTGCCGCCGAAAAGCTGCGAAATGCCGCCGCCCTGACCTCCTCCGCCGCCCCCGGTTCCCGCATTCGGATCGCAACCCCACAGCGCGAGAATAGAAAGACATGCGAATATCGAATTGCGGTTCAAGCAGCGCACTTTAGCCCCAACGGGGCGGCAGATTGTAGCCACGAGTGGAGTTCGTCGGAGCGCAGCGCCGACGAACGGAACCCGTGGATCACATTTGGGGGAAAGGAGTCCGCTCCGAAGGAGCGGCGGAGGGATTCTCCGGCGGGGCGCGCCGATAATCGCTGCCGTGGCAAATCCTTCAAGATTGTCGGAACCAGTCTGCAATGTTATTCACTCCGGCGACGGTCGCACTGTCCACTCACCTTCAATTTTCTTCACTTCCGCCCCAGCGCCTTCTCCTGAATCCGCTGCAACTGCTTCACGCCGCTTCCCGCCACCTTCAATATTCTATTCATCTGCGACGGCGTAAACGTCCCCGCCTCGGCCGCACCCTGAACCTCGACATATTGACCCCGCCCGGTCACCACCACGTTGAAATCGACATGGGCATCCTTGTCCTCGACGTAGCACAGGTCCAGCAGCACCCGGTCTCCGAGCAGCCCCACGCTCACGGCCGACACCGAATCGTTCAACACGCCCGGGCCGACCAGCTTTTTCTTCTCCAGCGTCCGCAGCGCGTCAACCAGCGCGACGTAGGCCCCGGTGATGCTGGCCGTCCGCGTGCCGCCGTCGGCTTGCAGGACGTCGCAGTCGATCCAGATCGTCCGCGGCCCCAGTTTTTTGGTGTCCACAATCGCCCGCAACGACCGGCCTATCAGCCGCTGAATCTCCTGCACGCGGCCGTCGATTTTTCCCCCGCGGTTCCGCCTCTTACGCTCGCCGGTAGCGGCGGGGAGCATGTCGTACTCGGCGGTCACCCAGCCCAGGCCGGAGGACTTTCGCCACTCGGGAATTTTCTCCTCGACCGTGGCGGTGCAGAGGATGTGCGTATCGCCAGACTGGATGAGCACCGATCCGGCCGCGGCCTTCGTGTAACCGCGCACAATGCGGATCGGCCGCAACTCGTCGTTCTTCCGCCCATCGACTCGCCGCGCTGCCTTCGCCATGTCCGCGTTTATCGTACGCCATCCGATACGGGTCAAGCCCACCGACACACGAAGGATATTGTTCTCAGCTGTGGAACTGGGGTTGGTCGGTTCTTCGCCCGGCATGGCGCGCGATCGTTGCCAGGGGCGCGGATCGCGCAGCGATCAAGCCCCTGGTTTGGGGCCCTCAGACGTCTCGGCCCGGAGGGCCGACGAGGCACGACTGAACCCGCTCACCCATCTTCCCGCTTGTCGTCCGCAGGACAAAGGTCCGCGTCGATTCCTCAATCGCCTCAATTTCAATCCACAGGGCGTCGCTAGGAATTGCCTCCGCCACCCGGTCCGCCCATTCCACGATCACCACGCTGCCGGCATCGAGCATCTCATCCACGCCCAGCGCCGCAAACTCCTCTGCGCGGGACAATCGATACGCGTCGATATGGCGGATGGGCAGCCGCCCCCAGTATTCATTGATAAGTACAAACGTCGGGCTGTTCACCTCCCGATCGCTCCCGACACCCAGCCCGAGGGCGAGCCCCTTCGCCAGGTGCGTCTTGCCCGCGCCAAGCCGGCCCACCAGCGCAATTACATCCCGCGGCTGGAGCGCGGTTCCGATTTTCCGGCCCAGCTCGATCGTCTCGGCAACGGAATGCGTCGTCGCAAGTCTCTCCATTGCGTCGGCGTCAGGAAGTTGGTCTGGCGATAGGTTCATTGGAAATGCTGCCAGCCCTTTGGCTTAATTGTCTCGCGCGAACCGTCCTGCCGCTTCAACCAAAGCCCCGGCTCCTCGATTGCGCAGCCGACCATGCGGTGCGGCGGATTTGCATTTCGGGCATTGAGCGGGTTTTTCTTTTCCTGACGCTTCAGCTCTGTATAGGATAGAACATCAACGGCGTAGAGCAGCTCAAAGTCTTCGCCGTCGTTCAATACATGATCGAGTACGCTCCTTCCATCCGTCAACGCCGCGTCGCGAGATGCCGGGGAGGCTGTAAAGTCCAGGATCTCGGCGAATAGCTCGATCCCCATGTTCGATGCATCACACATCCTCCGGGCGTCGATCGAAAGGCCGTCGCTCAGGTCCATCATGGCGTGAAGCTTGTTCCCAAAGGCTTCGGCAAGCCACTTCGCCTGGCTCACCCGCGGCTCGAAATCGAGATGATGCCCCGCAACACTTCCGCCCAGCCATCCCGTCACACCAAGAAGATCGTTTGGCTGAAGACCAGTACGCTTTACAGGCTTCACTCCCGGCCACGGCTCCGCCACGACGCTAACATCAATGACCAGCGGCCTGTCCCAACTGTTCGTGTCGCCGCCGATGATGCGTACGTCGAACTGCTTCGCGAGCTTTTCCATCCCCAGGAACAGCCGCTGCGCCTGCTCCATCGACCACCCATTCGGCAGCGCCACGCTGACCAGCGCGTATCGCGGCCGCACCGCCATCGCCGCGCAGTCCGACAGATTCACCGCCAGCGCCTTGCGCCCGATGCGCTCCGGCTCGTGAACCGCCGAATCGAAATGAACTCCGTCCATCAGCATGTCGGCCGCGATCAGCACTTCGCCCGATCCCGCCCGCACCATCGCCATGTCATCGCCGATGCCGATGGGAATGTCAGCATCGTCCGGCCGCCCAAACCGCTCGGCGATCCACGCCACCAGATTGTTCTCAGATTTTTCCATACAGAACCGCGGGCGAATTCGGGAAGCGTCCGTCTCATCCTAGCACGAATGGCGCACGGCTTCGCTCCGAAGGAGCGACGGGTTTTGGCCACGGGTGGAGCGAAGCGAAACCCGTGGATCTGGTCCGCCCGATTTCAGTCCGCTCCGAAGGAGCGGCGGAGTCGCCCTCACTAAGACGATCGCTTGGCCTCCGGCGATGAAGCAATTGCCGTCCCGCACTCCGGACAGATGCCACTCGCAATTCCGCGCACATCGTATCCGCACCGAAGGCACAGCCCAGTGACGGGTTGGCTCGCCGAGCGAGTAGCGATCAGGACGCCCAGCGGGATTCCAAGCATGCCGAGGTAAATCAGAAGACCAAGAGAACTTTCACCGCCTCCGGCGAGAAACAGAGTGGCCGCGGCAATGCCGACCGCCACATAAAATATTATGATCGCCACCTTCCAACCCCAACGAAGCTGGGCCAGGCGTTTTCGCCTTAGTTCCCAAACAATGAGCGCGAGAGCGGGAAATAAGTTCGAGCATACGACGAAGACATACACCGCGACGAGACCAGTTGGGGACAGTGCATCCATCGGCATTCCTGCGATCTGTCAGGTATGGTAACCCGAAGCATTAATTCTCAGAATTCAACGAAACACTGAGCAAGCATTTTGCTTATGAACAGGAAAGACAAACCTCGGTTTTCTGGCCACGACTCACAATCGAATTTCAAGCCGATTCCGGCAATTTCAACCCGGGAAAAGTTTTTCGCGCTTGAAATTCAACGGCCCCGCACATCTTGCCCCCGGAGAACCCGCCGAGTGTAATAATTCTCGAAGATATTTTTCGATATCCCGGGAGCGTGCATCATGCCCAAATTCGCCGCCATCATCGTCGCCGCCGGCAAGGGCGAGCGGTTTGCCGACAAGGAAAACAAGATATTCACCAAGCTCGGCGATCAGGCCGTCTTCCTCAAGGCCGTCCAGCTTTTCTGCAACCGCGAGGACGTTTGCCAGACTATCCTCGTCGTCGCCAAAGACGACATGGAAAAGATGAAGACGCAGTACGGCGCCAACATCGGCTTCATGGGCGTCCAGCTCATCGAGGGCGGCGCCGAGCGGCACGAGTCCGTTGCCAAGGGCCTGGCGGCCGTCAGCGACGAGGCCGAATTTGTCGCCGTTCACGATGCCGTCCGCGTCTGTCTCGCCGAGCAGTGGATCGACGCCATTTTCGAATCCGCGGCCCGCTTTGGGTCGGCCGTGCCGATCACGCCGATCACCGCGACGATCAAGCGCATCGGCGAGGACAATGTCGTTGGCGACACGGTCCCGCGCGAGGGGCTTTACCTGGCCCAGACGCCCCAGGTCTTTCGCCGCAAGATGATCGTCGAGGCTTACGCAAAACTCACAGCCGGGGAAATTCTTGGGGGCCAGAAGCCCACGGACGACGCGCAGGTCGTTCAAGCCGCCGGAATGGACGCGACCGCTATCGATGGCGACCCCCGCAACGTCAAAATCACAACCCAGGGCGATCTCGTTCTGGCGGGCGCGATTCTGAAAACGCTCCCCGCCAAGCCGGCGTCGCGCCGGGGCGCGTTCGAGGAGGCTCAATGGTGAGCGGGCTGTGATATTCCACTTTGCGGCGGGTTTTGCTTGACCTTCCGATCCGAAAGCTGTGGAATACATACGAACCTGCATGTCGGCCACGCGGCTGGACGCAGGTCTGACTGATAAAGTGCTTTGGATGGCCCGCGCGGCAGGGGGTCGCGCGATCAATCAAGGATGATTTACATGTCCCGTATTCTTCTTCCGCGATTTTCGGTTCGAGTTTTCCGTTGCGCCATCGCCGCCGCGCTGGCGTTCATCGTGAGCGCCGCGATCGGCTGCGAAGGCATGTCCCGCCGGCACGACGCCCGCGTCGGTGACATCAACCCGCCACCCGACGACGTCGACTACCAGCCGGCCGCGGCCGAGTCCTCGAATTTCCCCGACCTCATCGAGGACATGGCCCAGAAGCGGCAGGATTACATCAACCATCTCATCGGTCTGGAGCGAGCCTACCTCAACGTCGGCGACATCAACCGCGCCAACTGGGCCCGCCGCCAGCGCGAGCTGACCGAGAAGGTCGAGGTCTATCCCTACCTGAGCGAGCAGGCCCCGGTGCAGCAGGACGTGCATCGCGAAGTGGTCCCGCGCGACTCGATCGCCGAAGCGGATGTGATCTTCGATCAGGGCTACAAAATCTGGGACAAAATGGTTGGCGTGCCGTTCGTGGGCTTCGCCTATCTCAACAAGGAAGAGCCGCGCGAAGCGGTCGAATTGTTCAAGCGGGTGATCGGCGAGCATCCCACGTCGGACAAGGTCGACGACGCGGCGTATTACATCGGCAATATCTATAAAGAGTTTCTCCGGCACGACGACCCGGACAACGAGCTCTCACTGCGCTATCTGCGCTGGGCGTGGACGCTCGATCCGCAGACGCCTCATCCGGCCCGATTCGATGCTGCGGTGATTTACGACTTCCGCCTACACGACCGCGACAAGGCGACCGAACTCTATCACGACGTGCTCGCGCTGAACGAGGCCGGCAACAATTCCAACCAGCGCTTCAGCGCCACGCGCATCGAGCAACTCACCGACGACGAAGGCAGCCACCTGCGTCCCGACGAGCCGAGAGTCGCCCGCCGCCGCGAGGCCGCGGGTCCGGCGGAACCCGCCTCCGAGCGGGATGCCGCTCCCACTCCGTCTGATCAACAACCGGAATCTGAAATGGAACCTGAGTCCGATCGAGATACCGGCGCGGTCTCCAGCCGGTACCCCGAAGAAAACGACGACCGCTAACCCGAAAGTCGGCGACAAACATTGGATGGCTTATCGAGAAAAGCTGCCATTCAAGACAGCGCGGTTCGCATTGGCATCCCGCGGCGGTCAACGTTCGTTCATCGAGTCACGCGTGTTGTCTTTTTCATCCCGCGGTTTGTGGTTCGTCTGCTCTCCGGTTCGGCCCGCCGCCGGCAAGCCGTTGGTGTCTCCACTTCCCTGAAATCGCCGGACGCTGCGAGTCCCGTTCCCGTCGCCAAGCGCTTGCAGACGGTGGAGCGCCGAACCCTGGATCGATATTTCCAGGGCTGCATCACGTCCGCGCGAATCTTCAAGCTCGGCGTCGACGAGCTGTCACGACCGCCCAAACCCCGTGAAACGCTGGCCAAGCTCAAATCCGCCCGCGTGAAGTTCGAGCACATCTGCGCCCGCTTGCACCGCGAGAGCGCTCAATGCGACGAGGCCGCCGGACGTCTGGCGAGACTGCGCGCCGCGCACACCCTGCTCCGGGCGGGATACGGTACGATTGAAATTGGCTCATTCGGCGGAAGGCCGGCAAACCGCGATGAAATCGAAAAAGAGATTCGCAATTTGGAATCATTGCTGAAGAATTTCTTTGAGCGCGTTGAGGCCGGCAACCAGTTGCTCAAGGTCCGATTGTCCGCCGGACTGCGCCTGTTTCTCGTTCCCGAAGTGCGCTCGAAGTTTCGCAACCCCGATGAGGTGGTCAGAGAAACGACCCAACTGGTCGCGGTCCTGGCTCCGTTCGAAAGCGTGCTTGACCTGGTCTTCGGCATGATCGAGGAGAATCGACTGCTTGCGCGAATGCTGAACCGGAAGTTTTGTCCGCCCTCCAGGCACGACGGCCCCGGCACACGCGGCGCCGTCGTAAATGGACTTTCCGCGTCGGTGCGTTTCAAGCTAGAGGAGATTCTCTCTGCGCTTGTAGGCGTGCGCTACCCATTCGATCCGCCCGGCCGTTCCCGCACCATCGCCGGTTTCGCTCACCCGGGCCGGCGTCTCGCCACCCACGCCGAGGATATCTGCCGAGAAGTGGCCGAAGCGGGCGAAAAGCTGAAGGTGCTTCACACCCGCATACTCGCCAGACTGGCCGCCGTGGCCGAAAAGGTCGAGCAGGTCGCGGGGCTGAAAAAGCTTCTTGAGCCATCGGACAAGGGCGAGAAGACCAGCCATTCCAGCAAGCCGGCTGCCGCCTGATATCCGGACGTACCGGCAATTTGACGCCGACTCGTTCCGTTCAAGCGCCTCTCCGCTAAAATGAGGCGAACTGTTTGAGGCAGTCGGGACCCTCCCGGCCGCCGTAGACGGAGAGCGAGGCGTTTTGCGGATCTTACTGGCGAATCCCCGAGGCTTCTGTGCCGGCGTCGATCGGGCCGTGAAGATTGTTGACATGGCGCTGGAGGTCTTCGGACCACCGGTCTATGTCCGGCGCGAAATCGTTCACAACAGCCATGTCGTCGGCGATCTCCGCGCCAAGGGCGCCGTATTTGTCGACGAGCTGAACGATGTGCCGGAAGGTTCGGTGGCGATTCTGAGTGCTCACGGTGTGTCGCCCACGGTTTTTCAAGAAGCGAAGAACCGCGGTTTGCGTTTGATCGACGCGACCTGCCCGCTGGTCACGAAGGTGCACCTCGAAGTCCACCGATTTGTGAAACTGGGCTATCACATCGTGCTGATCGGCCACAAGGGACACGACGAAGTCATCGGCACCATTGGCGAAGCGCCGGCGCACATCACGCTGGTGGAGAATGAGGCGCAGGCGGCCACGGTGCAGTTGCCGACGCATGACAAGCTGATGGTGCTCACGCAGACGACCCTGGGCGTCGACGATACAAAGATCGTCATCGATGCGTTACGGCGGCAGTTTCCGTATCTCGAGCTGCCGCCGACGGACGACGTCTGCTATGCGACGCAGAATCGGCAGGACGCCGTGAAGGAGATGGCCGGCCGGGGCATGGATTTGCTGCTCGTGGTCGGTTCGAAGAATTCGAGCAACGCGGCGCGGCTGGTGGAAGTGGGCGAGGCCCGCGGCGTCCGCGGATACTTGATCGACGGCGCGAACGAGATTCGCGAAGAGTGGCTCAAGGGCGTCGAATGCGTGGCAGTCACGGCGGGCGCCAGTACGCCCGAGGCCGTGGTGCAGGACGTTCTGACGAGGCTTCATCGGCATGAGCCGTCGTCGGTCGAGTATGTGACCACGGCGGAAGAAAGCACCGTGTTCCAGATTCCGTATGATCTTCGCCGCGCCATGGAGGCGCGGGAAACGTCAAAACGCCAAAACGCCAAAACGCCCAAATCGGAAGGGAGCTTCGCTCCGGCCGTCCTGGAAAACGCACCGCCCGTTTAGCAGGCAAAGGAGCCGCGCAAACACCAATCATCGTTATTAACCGACTGGATTCGAATCACGGGTCTAATACCTTCTCGTATTCCTCATGAGTGACGCCAACGAGACACCCAAGATCAATCTTTCATCGTTGACGCGCACCGCGATCGAAGGCGGAAAAAGCGCGCTGGAAAGCGCGACGTCCGCGTCAAAGGCCGGCGCCCGGCTCGCCGTTGGGACGTTATTCGCCGGAGCAAACGTGCTTCTCGATCTCGGCGTGCGTGTCGCCCGTGGACTGCCGATCGAAAGCAACGGCGAAGTTCGCCTCGAATCGCCGGAGGGCGAGATTTCCGCCGTGGCGATCGGCCGTGGCCGGGATGCCCGATCCGCCGCACCCATCGGGTGGTACCTCGCGGACGAGCCGCCCGCGCAGGCCGCAACTCCCGCTGCTTCGACGGAGGGAGATCGCGCCGAGAGCGACGTCCGGATGGCATCGGCCCTGCGCGCCGTCACGCGTCCGGTTTATGCGTTCGACCTCGATGGCGGCGTGGGCGTCGCCAACATCGGCCGCTGCGTCCTGGGCGCCGATGCCGCCGCACTGAGTCAAAGTTATCCGTTGCGGGCATACGTTCCGCCCCTCGGACCTGAAATGCTGGGCGACGCATCATTGCGCTCGGAGTATGGGTTGAAATACGCCTACCTCGGCGGCGCGATGGCCAACGGCATCGGCTCCTGCGAAGTCGTCGAGGCGATGAGCCAGGCGGGCATGCTCGCCTTTTTCGGCTCCGCCGGCCTGTCGATTGAGCACGTCGATGTCGCGATCACGCGCCTGCAAAAAACCCTGGGCGACTCGCCGTTCGGAATGAACCTGATCCACAGTCCCGGCGAGCCATTGCTCGAGGCGGGCGTCGTCGATCTTTATTTGCGGCGCGACGTGCGACTGGTGGATGCGTCGGCCTATCTCGATCTGACGCTTCCGCTGGTGCGGTATCGCGTCTCCGGGATTCACCGCGGCCCGGGCGGCGGGATCGTCTGCCCCAACAAGGTGATCGGCAAGATTTCGCGCGTGGAAGTTGCAAAGAAGATGTTCTCGCCGCCGCCGGAAGCGATGTTGCGGCAACTGGTCGAGTTGGGCGACATCACCGCGGCACAGGCGGAACTGGCGCGGCACATTCCCGTGGCCCAGGACCTCACCGTCGAGGCCGACTCCGGTGGGCATACCGACAATCGTCCCGCCATCACGCTATTTCCCGGAATCGCCGCGCTCCGCGACGAGATGCAGAAGGAGCATGGTTACGAAATGCCGCTCCGGCTGGGACTGGCCGGCGGCATCGCCACGCCCGGGAGCGTCGCGGCTGCCTTCGCAATGGGCGCGGCCTACGTGATGACCGGCTCGATCAATCAGGCCTGCATCGAGGCGGGCACGTCGCAACTGGTGAGGGAGATGCTGGCGCAGGCGGGCCAAGCCGATGTCACCATGGCGCCCGCGGCGGACATGTTCGAGATGGGCGTGAAGGTGCAGGTGCTCAAGTGGGGGACGATGTTCCCGGTGCGGGCCCGCAAGCTCTATGATCTCTATCGCGAATATGCCAGCCTCGAAGCACTGCCTGCGCCGACGCGCACGATGCTGGAGCGAGATTATCTCCGCTGCACCATCGAGGAGGCATGGCAGGCGACGAAACGTCATTTTGAGCTGCGCGATCCGGCGCAAATCGAACGGGCCGAAAAAGACCCCAAACACAAAATGGCGTTGGTCTTTCGCAGCTATCTCGGCCAGTCGTCGAACTGGGCGAACTCCGGCGACGCCTCGCGCAAGCTTGATTTCCAGATCTGGTGCGGCCCGGCCATGGGGGCGTTCAACGAGTGGACGCGCGGGACTTTCATGGAGAAACCGGAGAATCGTCAGGTGGCCACGGCGGCGATGAATCTGCTGGTTGGCGCCTGCGTATTGATGCGGGCCAACGCGCTGCGGGTCCAAGGCATTCCCGTTTCAGCGGCCTCGGCGGATTTCAAGCCAGTGCCGGCCGAAGAGATCGGGAAACTTCTCGCCGAGGTCGCGGTATAATCAGGCGGAGGAACATCATGACTGCCATTGCACCACGCTCAAAGGCTTCGATTCAAGGACGACCCGCTCGCCGAATGCTGCTCGGTCCGGCCGACGACGGCCGCCGCGTGTCGCTGGAGCTGTTTGCGCGGGCCGAAGCGCAGCCGGGGTTTCTGTACGAACTGGGAAATGGAGTGATCGAGGTGACAGAGATCCCGGGGATGCCGCATAACTGGGTTGTCGAGCATATCGAAATATTGTTGCGGCTGTATCAGGCAGCGCATCGCGAGGTGGTTGCATACATGTCGGGCGGCATCGGCGCCCAAGTAGAACTTTGGGGCCGCGAGACCGAACGGCATCCTGACATATCCATCTATCTTTCGCCCCCCCCCCAAGACGTCGATCAACTGTGGGATCGCTGGGTGCCGGAGATCGTCATCGAAGTCGTTTCGGCGTCATCCGCCAAGCGCGATTATGGCGACAAGGCAGATGACTATCTCGCGGCAGGGGTTCGGGAATACTGGCTGATCGATCCGCTCAAGAAGATTGCGACATTTCACACCCGCCGCGGCGACATGTGGGACAAGAAGACAGTCGGCACGAAAGGCAAGTGGAAGACGCGGCTCCTGCCAGGCTTTACCCTGGAACTTAGCAAGGTCTTTGCCGCCTCGAACTCCCGCCGACGCGGCAAATGAAACGCGCGCTCTCTATAATCGCTAGACCCTCACGACTCGATTTGGTACAAGCAATTGATACTTAATGGGTTACGGCCGGGATACATTCTGGGCCGTAAATCCTTATACTACCTGTCTTTCCGAGTACATCTCGCGGCACCCCTGTTAACTGAGGACCGTTAGTGTCGAACAAAACAGACCCACGCAAGGACGGCGTACAAACTCCCATCGCGATCATCGGCATGGGATGCATCTTTCCGACGGCCCGCAACCTGATCGAGTTTTGGCGGGCGCTACGCACCGGCCGCGATTGCATCACCGAGGTGCCTGAAACGCACTGGAAAGCGTCGGATTATTTCGATGCCGATCCGAAGAAGCCGGACATGACGTACTGCGCGCGTGGCGGCTTTCTCCCGCCGGTGCCGTTCGATCCGACCGAGTTCGGGATTCCACCCACGATACTTGAAGCGACCGACACGACGCAGTTGCTGGGCCTGGTTGCCGCCAAGGCGGCGCTCGACGACGCGGGCTACGGCGAGAGCCGCGACTTCGACCGCGACGGCGTGAGCGTCGTCGTCGGGGTGACCGGCACGCAGGAGCTCGTCCTGCCCCTGTCGGCGCGATTGGGGCACCCGCTATGGCGGCGGGCTCTGGCCGAGGCCGGCGTTGCACCGGATGTCGCGGAAGACGTGGTCCAGCGAATTGCAGATTCCTACGTGGGCTGGCAGGAGAACTCATTTCCGGGACTGCTCGGCAACGTCGTCGCCGGGCGCATCGCCAATCGCCTGAATCTGCGCGGCACGAACTGTGCCGTCGATGCGGCATGCGCCAGCTCGCTGAGCGCGATTCATCTGGCCATGCTCGAATTGCAGAGCGGCCGCTCCGAAATGGCGCTGGCCGGCGGTGCGGACACGCTCAACGACATCTTCATGTATATGTGTTTCAGTAAGACGCCCGCGCTCTCTCCGACGGGCGACGCGCGGCCGTTTTCGGCCGACGCCGACGGCACGGTCTTGGGCGAGGGTGTCGGCATGATTCTCCTCAAGCGCCTGTCCGATGCGGAACGCGATGGGGATCGCATTTACGCGGTGCTGCGGTCGATGGGCACATCGAGCGACGGCCGGTCGCAGAGCATCTACGCGCCTCATGCCGCGGGCCAGGCACGGGCGTTGCGCAGTGCCTATCGCCTCGCGGGCGTCGCCCCTGAATCGATCGAGCTGATCGAAGCGCACGGCACCGGCACCAAAGTTGGGGACGCCACCGAGTTTGAGGCCCTCAAGACGGTGTTCACCGAGTCGAAGCGCGAGGGCGCGTGGTGCGCGATCGGATCCGTGAAATCGCAGATCGGCCATACCAAAGCTGCTGCCGGCGTCGCGGGCCTCATCAAGGCGGCGTTGGCAATTCATCACCGCTCGTTGCCGCCGACCATCAAGGTTCGCGAGCCGAACGTGAAAATGGGGATCGAAGAAAGCCCGTTCTATGTCGGCGCCGAATTGCGGCCGTGGCTGACAAGTGCCGGGCGGCCGCGCCGCGCAGGCGTGAGCGCGTTTGGCTTCGGCGGGAGCAACTTTCACGCGGTGCTGGAAGAGCACGGTGCCGCGCTTCCGGCTGTTGCATGGGACGGTTCGGTACAGATTATCGCGCTGTCGGCCGAGACGATCGATGAGTTGCGAGCGCATTTGCGAGAATGGATCGCGCTGGTCTCCTCGGATCGTTTCAATGAGGACGTGCTTGCCTATCGGGCGATGCAGTCGCGCGAGAGTTTTTCATCTGGCGATGCATTTCGACTCGCACTGGTGATTGAGGCGGGTGAAGATGTCGCGGCCCGTTTGCTGGAGGCCGAAGCTCGACTCGCACGGAATTCCTATGAGGAGTCATGGACAATTTCGCGGTGTTATTTCGGCGCGGGCAATCCAGAGGGAAAGCTGGCATTCGTCTTTCCGGGGCAGGGCAGCCAGTACCCGCGCATGGCGCGCGACCTGGCCTGCACGTTTCCCGAAATGATCTCGACCGTTTCGGAAGCCGAAGGCGTCAGCGGACAGCCCCTCGGCGAGCTGATTTATCCGCGACCCGCATTCGAAGCGTCACGGCGCAGCCGCGAAGCTGAGTCGCTGATCCCCACCGATGTCGCACAGCCGGCACTTGCGGCCGTATCGCTCGGGATCACGCGGGTGTTGGAGCGATTCGGCGTGAAACCCGCCATGACCGCCGGTCACAGCTTTGGCGAGTTGGTGGCTCTCTGCGCCGCCGGGCGATATGACGCCCATATCCTTCATCGCCTCGCGCGGCTGCGCGGCCGGCTCATGGCCGAAGGGCACGGCGATCGGGGCGCCATGCTCGCCGTCAAGGCCGCGGCCGAGGATGTGGCGGAGCTGGTCGAATCGGCCGGCCTCGACGTCGTGGTGGCCAATCGGAATTCTCCAACGCAGTGCGTTCTTTCCGGCGAACGGGCGGCCGTCGCGAAGGCGGCCGAGCTGTGCAAACAGCGCGGCCTGGCGGCGACGCCACTTCGCGTTTCGGGCGCGTTCCACAGCCGCCTGATGGAAGACGCGCTTCAGCCGTTTCGCAACGCGCTGGAAGCCACGGAGTTTGCTGCCAGCAACATCGAAGTCTACGCGAACTCCACCGGGATGGCATATCCATCGACTTCGGCGGAATCTCGGCGGCTGCTGGGGGACCAGCTCGTGCGGCCGGTTGATTTCGTCACCGAAATTCAGACCATGCACGACGCGGGCGCGCGGGTTTTTGTCGAGGTGGGACCGCGTACCGTCGTCAGCGGTCTGATTGCGGATATCCTGAAGGGCCGGCTGCATGTAATGATGGCGGTGGATGCATCGGCGGGGCGGGGATCGGGCGTGCTCGATCTGGCGGCGGTTCTGGCCCGGCTGGCGGCGCTCGGCTTCGAGGTTGATCTGACCCGCTGGGAGCGCCCGGTCAGCGATCCGCGCGTGCCAAAGATGACGGTGTCGCTCTCCGGCGCAAACTATCGTGCCGCGCGAAAAGAGCGTCCGCCAAAGGTCTTGGCGAAAACACCGACGGCAGTTGAAAGCAAGGCGATCGAAGCGCGGCGAGCGATCAGCGCACCTCTCGACGAGCATTCTCTTGTGAGCGCGACGATCCCGCCGCCTCCACCGCGGGATGACCCATATGAAATCTCGAACGCAGGGCTGGAAAAGGCGATGGCGGGAAGCCATGTGGTTGACTGCCCGGAATATCGAGCTGCCCGTGATGAGCCAGGATTGAAGGTGAAAAAATCGATGAGTCCACCGGACGGATCGCAAAGCAACCACGCGGTCGAAGATTTCGTGGTGTCGGCCCCCGCGCTGCAGGAGGCCGTGCGCCTGGTCCCTCAGGGCCTCGCCGCGATGCAACGTCTCCAGCAGCAGACGGCCCAAGCCCACCAGAAGTTTCTCGAAGGGCAAACCGAGGCCCACAAAACATTTCAGGTAATTTTGGAAGGGCACCAGCGGCTCATTGAAGCAGCGGCGACGGGTCGACCGGGTGATCCTGTTATCGCAGCGCCTCCTCCGAGCCTGACGACACGACGCGAAGAATTGCCCAGCGCGACTCCGGCGATAATTCCATCCGCGCGCGAAGGTTCGTCATCCATCCCTGAACGCGGGACACTCGATCCGGCGCATGAGATCGTGACTTCAGCGCGGCATGCGGACGTTGGAATCGATCGACGCACCGCGGAACAGGCCCTGATCGCGGTGGTCTGCGAAAAGACCGGCTATCCCGCCGAAATGATCGACTTGAGCATGGACATCGAGGCCGACCTGGGGGTCGATTCGATCAAGCGCGTCGAGATCATCGCGGGATTGGAAGAGCGACTGCCCGGTTTCGCCGGGGTAAAACCCGAATACATGGGGTCGATCCGCACGCTGTCGCAAATCATCGATTTTGTCGCGGCTAGCGCCGGAACCAGTACGAAAGGGCCTCCGACTCCAGTCTCCGCACCACACGGTGGTGGGCGAACAGAAACGCACCCGGCGCGGTCTGGTGCAAGTGAAATCGTCGTTGGTTCAAGCGGCCGCGTTGTTTCTGGCGCAAGGGGTTCTGCGCCCCCATCCGCAATCGTGAATCGAACGACGTTCGGCGAGACACTGCTCTCCGTCGTCGCCGATTCGACGGGTTATCCGCGGGACATGCTCGAACTGAGCATGGACATGGAAGCCGATCTGGGGATCGATTCGATCAAGCGCGTGGAAATCCTCGCCGGCGTTGAAGCGCGGATCCCCGGCCTCCCACCGGTGCAACCCGAGTACATGGGTTCGCTCCGTACACTCGCTCAGATTGTCGACTATTGCATCGGAACGGTGGCGCCCGCGGGGACACGCGGCACGAGCGATCAAAGCAACGATATGTCGGAATCGAAACCAGCCTCGGGGCAGAAATCGGATACACGGGACACAAGTTCGCCGACCGCTGTTTTGCACGACTCGCCCCGCGCCGCTGCTGAGCGGCGCGCGGCGTCCATGAATCGCCGCGTACTGACGCCGGTTGACTTGCCGCAGGCTTCGGGTGAGCCACTTCGGATTTCCGTGGATCGCGAGATTCTCGTCACCGATGATGGAGCCGAACTTTCGCGGCAAATCGTTTCACGGTTGGATGCAGCCGGCTATCGCGCCCGCCTTTTGCCGATCACTTCGATCGACGCGGCCGCCCGTGTGAACGTCGGCGGCCTCATCATCGTCGCGCCCACGCGCCCCTCTAACGGGTCGCTCTGGGGGCATGAAACCGAGAACTTCATCAAGTCCGGCTTCGCCCTCATGAAATCGACCGCTGCACGCCTGAGTGCCGCGGCCGCGCAAGGGGGCGCGTTGTTCGCAACGATATCGAGGATGGACGGCGCCTTTGGGCTGGCTGGCGGCACCTTTGATGCGGCGCAGGGCGGCTTGGCGGGTCTTGCCAAGTCGGCGGCACGCGAGTGGACAAACGTCTCTTGTCGCGCGCTGGACGTGGCCCTGACATGGAGCGATGCGGCGGCTGCGGCCGCCGCCGTCGTTCGCGAATTGGGCGAGCGGAGTCCGGTGGAAGTTGGGTTGAACGAGGGCATCCGGTGCGGCCTCGCGCTCTCGGCAGCGCATGGATCATCGGGGGGCGGCGCTCCATTCAATCCCGGCGATCTCGTCATTGTCACCGGTGGCGCACGTGGCGTGACTGCCGAGGCGGCGCTTGCGTTGGCAAAACGCTACCGTCCCACATTGGTTCTTCTAGGCCGGACGCCGCTGCCCGAGGGGGAGCCGGGCTGGCTCTCCGGCGTGGAGTCGGACGATGACGTGCGAAAGGCGGTTCGCGCCAATGAGTTCGCGGGCCGCAAGCCGACGCCGAAAGAACTAAAGGCGTCGGTCGCGCGGCACCTCGCTCGCCGGGAAATCCGGCGAAATCTGGAACGGATCACCGCCGCCGGGAGCATTGTGCGCTACGAATCGGTGGATGTTTGTGACGCCGCCGCCGTACGCGAGGTCATCTCTCATGACATCGCCAGGTTCGGTCCGGTCCGCGGTCTGGTCCACGGCGCGGGCGTGATAGAAGATCGTAAGATCGAGAACAAGACGCCGGAGCAGTTTGCGGCCGTCTTCGATACCAAGGTGACCGGCTTGCGGCACGTTCTCGACGCGCTGGATATGAGCGAATTGCGCGCCATCGCGATGTTTTCATCGGTCAGCGCACGCTGCGGCAATCAGGGCCAGACCGATTATGCCGCGGCGAACGAAGTGCTCAACAAGGCGGCGCAGCGGCTGGCCAAGTTGCTCCCGAACGCGCGCGTTGTCTCGCTCAATTGGGGTCCGTGGGACGGCGGCATGGTCCATCCGGCGCTGCGGCAGGCGTTCGTCGAACACGGGCTGCGGCTCATTCCCATCGAAGATGGCGCGGAGCTGGTGGCCGATGAACTTTCCGGCGGCGGCGATGGGGTGGAGATCGTCGTCGGCGCGGATTTTGACAGCATGAACCCATCGCCAGTCACTGAGACACCTATAGCGGATTCAGGCATCACGAGTCGTTCGGATTTGACGCTGGCTTTCGAGCGCGTCCTCGATCCGAACTCTCATCCGTTCCTGCTTTCACACATCATCGACGGGCGACCGGTGCTTCCCGCCGCCGTGATGATGGAATGGCTCGCCCACGCGGCCATGCACGCGCATCCCGGACTGCACTTGCAGGGCCTCAGCGATTTTCGCGTGCTCAAGGGCGTCGTCGTTGGCGATCAACCGCCGGGGCTGCGTTTCTATTGCGGAAAAGTCAGCCGTAGCGGCGACGTCTTCAATGTGGACGTGGAATTGCGAAGCGCTCCTCATGGCGTTGGCAGAGCGCCGGAACGGTTGCATGCGCGAGCGACCGTCGTGCTTTGCTCGCGGCTCGCGTCGGCGCCGCCTTTTGAAGCGCCGCCGGCTTTGATCGATCGAGCTTACGATCGCGGCGCGGCGGGGGCCTATGCCGAAGTGCTGTTTCACGGGGATTTATTCAAGGGCATCGAGCGCGTGGAAGGCTTCTCTTCCGGCGGCATGATCGTGCGCGTGCGCCCCGCGGCGAATCCGTCCGATTGGATGGCCGATCCGCTGCGAAGCCATTGGCTGACCGAGCCGCTGGTGATCGACGCCGTCTTCCAGACCGCCATACTCTGGGCCGTGGAAGAAATGGGGGCGCCCTGCCTGCCGGCCGCGGTGGGTCGCTATCGGCAATATCGCTCCAGTTTCCCGCCCGAGCCGGTTTCGCTGGTCTACGAGGTTCGTGCACAGGCGCGTGGCCGCTGCGTGGCCGATGTCACAATTCTGGCACGCGACGGCACGGTGATCGCCCAATTGGACGGCGTGGACTGCACGGTCGACGCGGAACTTCAGCGAGCCTTCACCCGGCGCGTTCGTTCTGATGCCGCCGCCGCGGGCGCAGCTCGATAGAGGAATCGGTGAAGTCAGGACCTCCGATCGCCGTCGTGGGAATGGGATGCGTTTTTCCCGGCGCTCGCGATCCGGCGCAATTCTGGCGGAATATCGTCGACCGCGTGGACATGTCGCGGGAGGTGCCTCCGGGACGATGGATTCTCGACCCGCACCGCGCGCTGTCGGAGACTGTTGCGCCCGATCACGTCGTTTCGCTGCGCGGCTGCTTCGTCGAGGATTTCGAGCTTAATCCGCGCGGTTTGAATATCGATCCCGCGCTCCTTGCATCGCTCGATCCGCTCTACCATCTCGTGTTGCACGCCGGCCGGGCGGCGTTTGAAGACGCCCGCATGGAAACCGTCGATCGCGCCCGCGTCGGCGTCGTCCTCGCGGCGATTGTGCTTCCCACCGACGGCTCGTCCGCCATCACCCGCGAGATTCTCGGGCGCGATTTTGAACGGCGGCTTT
>DATMEE010000457.1:0-4227 GCA_035557035.1 Phycisphaerae bacterium | reverse complement strand
GGATAAAAAAACTCGAAGGCGTCCCGAGTCGAGCGGTATAAATCGACATCCACGTGGACCATCGCGAACTTTTTGTCCTTGACCGCTTCCAGCGTCTGCGGGATGAACCCGGGATTCAACGTCACGAACGGATAATCCTTGAGCAGCTCTTTCACGTGCGACAGGCTCGTGTCACCGAAATCGCCCCGCTTGTGCGTGCTGGCGTCCGCGTCCGCCGATTCGGGCATCCCCTGAAACGTATCGAACAGGTGCAGTTGCCGATCCCGCTGTCCCGCTTCAACCAGGGCCGATGCAAGCAGGAGCGAAGTCCCTCCCCGATAAACACCGCACTCAGCCACGTCGCCGGGCAGCCGCATGGCCGATTGACAAAGCCGGTACAGCATGTAGCAGCGGTCTTCCTTGACGCACGTATGATCCTTGATCCGGCGGTATTTTTCCTGAAACCACTCCTCGAACCACGGAGAATACGTGAAGTATCCATACGGCGGACACAGCGTGTAGGTCTGCGCGTCGCCGCGCCGGGTGATCTCGAAGCCCAGAGCCCGGACACAACGCTGAACGATCCCCTTCCATGCCATGCGCGGGAAAACTCCGTGGGAATTGACATTGCTCGACGGTAAGGATTCTTGCCAGGTGACGAATCGGCCACCCTCTGGCAACAGAATTCGATGCTATACAAAGCGGTCAAACCTGTCCAGATTCAGCGCGAGGACATCGGCGTTTCAACCCCGTCGTCTAGAGCCTCGTTCCGAGCCGACCGCGACAGCGCAGCGCGTTCCCCGACGACGTTCTCAATCACCTCGCGCAGCGTCCCAAACTTGAATTCGTCCAACAGCCGCAGCAGCTTTGACGCCACGGTTCCGCGATTTCTCAACTGCATCGCATGAATTCGATTCACGCGCCGCGCCGCGCCGGCGTCGAGGCCCGACGTGTCGAGCGCAGCGCACGGCGTCTCGATCTCATATGGGTGCATGTAAACAATGGCCGGGCGTTTCGCATGAACCCGGCGCATCGCCCAGCGCGTGAACATGAACGGAAAGTGCCTGACGTACCCCCCGCCGCACGCAGGAATCCTCCGCCCCGCGAACTGAACAACCGTCAGAGGAGCCTCGATGATCGAACGGCCGCCCGGCAGCTCCATCCTGTGAATATCGAGTCGAAACCCCGGCCACCCATAACGCCGCCCTCGAATCGGAAAGATGCTCGAATCGTATTCGAACCCAAGCTCGGCGAGAACTTCCAGCCCCCACGCAGTGTCCGGTGCGATAGAAAATGCAGGCGCCCGGTGCCCGTACACCTTCGTGCCGCTGATGTCCTCAATCAACCGCTTGGCCGACCCTGCTTCCTCGCGAAACGAAGCGGGCGTGAGCTTGAACAATTGGCGATGGTAGTAGCCGTGTACGCCCAGCTCGTGCCCGCCGCCTGCAATCCTCCGAATCAAGTCTGGAAATGTCGCTGCGACTTCACCGAGGACAAAGAAGGTCCCGCGCACCGATCGCTGCTCGAGCCATTCCAGTATCCGATCAACGTTGGCCAGCAACGCCCGAGTCGGCGGCCCTTCTCGCCCAAGCCAGTCGCGGGCCATGATGTTATGATAATCTTCGACGTCTACCGTAAACGCGTGAATCATCGCTGCTTCAATCAGAGGAAAATACTCGGCCCTACGCCAACGCCCATTCCTCAACTCCGAATTCTATACTGGATTCGCAGACCCAGGCGCGACACGCCTCCATCATAACGAAGAAAGACCTCACATTATGCGACGTTCTCAATCCGAATCCGCGGCCGTTCCAGGGCATGCGTCCAACAACCCGCACAACTCTGTCCCCCCACGCGCGCGCGACCCGCTCCGCCGAGCTTTTCGCGCCATCGAACACACTCTCGTGGTCCTCATAATCTTGTTCGCCTTGTTCATCATCACCCCCGTCTCGGCATGGGTCTACGGCTGGTTCGACTGCCACGATGAGTTGGTTCGCGCAAAGTACATCATCTGCCTCGGCGGAAACGCCAACCGCATCATTGAATCGGCCCGCCTCCTGCAAGAGGGTTGGGCCGAAAAACTCATCGTCACCAATCACGGCCGCTTCGCCGACGACATGCGCGACGTCGCCGTCGAATGGGGCGCGGACCCGTCGAAAATCCTCATCGACCGCGCCTCGCATACCACCTGCGATCACCCCGCCGCCGTCCGCGCCGCCGCCGGCCTCGACCCGGCCACCGACGTCTGCATCATCGTCACCAACTACACCCACATGCAGCGCGCCAAAGCCTGCTTCGAACGGGCAGGCTACCGTCACCTCATCCTGCGCGAGCCACGCTGGGAGCGCCGCTTCCGCGCCCCCGAGGAATCCACCTGGAAAGCCCGCTTTCTGATATTCCCGCAAATGCTCTACGAAGCCGCCGCCTGGACCGAATACAGGCTTCGCGGCGTCGTGTGAAATTCCTCGACCAACCTCGCCCCCGCGACAAGCCCGTACTTAGGTTAGCATGGCAGTTTCGTTCCATCGAGCATTCGGCGCCAAATAGGACGCTTCTTTTGAGTTCGTCAGAGAATACGCTGGGACTGATTGCTGGCGAAGGCGAGTTTCCCAAGCTCGTCGCCCGCGGGGCGCGGTCCGCCGGCTTGCGCGTCGTGGCGGTCGGCCTGCGCGGCACCCATGATCCCGAAATACGCGGCATGGTTGACGCATACTATCAGGCCGGCATCGCCCGGCTTGGCCGCTGGATTCGTATCTTCAGACGGCAAGGCGCGAGCCGCGTCATCATGGCCGGCCGCGTTCGGAAGGCGCGCATTCTTGAATTGCCCCTCTGGCGTCAGGCGTTGGTTTATTGGCCGGACTGGGTTAGCATCAAATTATGGTTCTTCTCGTCGCGCGACCGTCGAAATGACACGCTGCTGTCAGCGGTGGCGGAGGAGATGGCCCGGCGAGGCGTGACGTTGATCGACTCGACCACTTACAGCGCGGAAGCGATGGCGCCGGAAGGCTTGCTTACCCGGCGCGATCTGTCGCCGGCGCAGCGGTCCGACGCGGACCTGGGCTGGCGGATCGCCCGCGAGATGGGCCGCCTCGACGTGGGCCAGGCCGTGGTGGCTTTTCAAGGTGATATCGTGGCGGTCGAGGCCATCGAGGGAACCGACCGCATGATCGAACGCGCCGGCGATCTGTGCAAAAAACCCGGCTGGGTTTTGGTAAAGGTGGCCAAGCCGAATCAGGACATGCGCTTCGACGTGCCGACGATCGGCCCGAACACAATTGAGAAAATGTCGAAGCACGGCGGAGCGGCGCTGGTCGTCGAGGCCGGCAAGACGCTGGTGCTTGAGAAGGACGAGACGCTGAGACTAGCGAACGTTCACGGGATATCGATCGTAGGACGTCGCGGGGATCACACATCTCCCGAATTGAAGTAGCGGCCTTGTGACGCAAAAACCCAGGAACCAGAAACCAGAAACTTGGAACCACCTAAATGCGAGCATTGATCACGGGCGGCGCGGGATTCATCGGCTCGCACCTGGCGGAAAGGCTGTTGCACCTGGGCCACGAGGTCACGGCGCTCGACGACTTGAGCACCGGGCGGCGGGGGAACATCGACCCCCTGCTTGGCAACTCTCGCTTCCGTTTTGTTCTCGAAGACGTGCGCAATGCATCGACCATGCACGTCCTCGCCGAGCAGTCGGACATGATCTTCCACCTCGCGGCCGCCGTCGGCGTGCAGCTTATCGTCGATGAGCCGGTGCGAACGATCGAGACCAACATTCACGGCACCGAAGTGATGCTGAACGTCGCGAACAAGTTTCGCAAGCCGATCCTGCTTGCGTCGACGAGCGAAGTCTATGGCAAGAGTGAGAAGGTGCCCTTTCGCGAGGACGACGATACGGTCCTGGGCGCCACCCGCTTTTCACGCTGGTCCTACGCCTGCTCGAAAGCGATCGATGAGTTTTTAGGTCTCGCTTATTACCAGCAATACGGCCTGCCCGTCGTGGTCGCGCGGTTCTTCAACACGGTCGGACCGCGGCAGTCGGGCCAATACGGCATGGTGATTCCGCGATTTGTAGAGCGCGCACTGCGAAATGAGCCTCTGGAGATCTATGGCACCGGAACGCAGGCGCGATGCTTCGGCTTCGTCGGCGACGTCGTCCGGGCAGTGATCGACCTTATGCACACTCCCGGCGCGTTCGGCCGCGTCTACAACATCGGATCGACGGAGGAGATCACCATCGAGGCGCTG
>DATMEE010000456.1:0-3513 GCA_035557035.1 Phycisphaerae bacterium | reverse complement strand
CCGGACGGCTGCTCGACCTGATGAACCAGGGCTTCGTCGATCTGCGCGCGGTCGAGGTGCTGGTGCTGGACGAGGCCGATCACATGCTGGACATGGGCTTCATCCACGACATCCGCCGGATCGTCGCCAAGGTGCCAAAGCAGCGGCAGACGCTCTTTTTCTCCGCCACCATGCCGCCCGAAATCCGCAAGCTGGCGGACAGCATTCTGGTCAAGCCGGTCTGCGTGCAGGTTGCTCCGCAGTCCGCGCCGGCCGACAACGTCGCGCAGTCGATCTTTCACGTGCGGAAGAAAAACAAACCCGTGCTGCTGGCCCATCTGCTGAGCGGGGGGCAGTTCACTCGATCGCTGGTGTTCACCCGCACCAAGAGCGGGGCCAACCGCGTGGTCCGCGAGCTGGAGCGCGCCGGCATCGCCAGCGAGGCGATTCACGGCAACAAAAGCCAGGCCGCCCGTGAGCGCGCGATCCAGAATTTCAAGGGCAGCAAGACGCACGTCCTCGTCGCGACCGACATCGCCGCCCGCGGCCTGGACATCGACGACATCTCCCATGTGGTGAATTACGATCTGCCGAACGTGCCGGAAACCTACGTGCACCGCATCGGCCGCACGGCTCGGGCCGGGGCCTCGGGCGTGGCGGTGTCATTCTGCGACCCGGAAGAGCGCCCGCACCTCAAGGCGATCGAGCGATTGACCCGCACGACGATCGCGGTGAACGAGCAGCATCCGGAGTATCCGGCGGTGTCCGATACGCATGAAGAGCACGATCGGCCGCTGCACGGTCGACAACAGCCGTCTCGCCATCAGCCGCGCCGGCCGAAGCAGGCCCACGGCACATCCAACGGGCAGGGTCAATCAAGGGGTCAGGCCCCCACGCGCGGGCACGCACCATCCCGGGGACAATCGTCATCCCGCGAGCAGGCGCCGTCGCGCGGCTCAACTCCATCGCGAGGTCATGCCGCGCCGCGAGCTGCCGAATCCACGGCGCCAGCGCGCGGCCCATCCCTTCGCGGCCAACGGCGCCGACCGGGCCGCTCGCGTGGGATGCGGTGACGACCCGATAGCACCTCGCCCAACTCCGTCCGGCAGCAGCGCTGGGCGTTACGGGTTCAGCACCGTGTCGGTGAATTCCTGAAGGTCGAGGCCGTCGATAAATTCGTCGTGATTCATATTGGCCCGAAAGATCTCGCCGCACTCCGCATACACAACAAAGTATTCCTCCGGGTCCGCCAGCGCCAGCGCGAAGCCGTGCACGTCATCGACATCCGTCACGCCGTCGCAGTTCATGTCGCCATCGGTGTCGACGGGCGGCTCGGAGTCGATCGTGAAGGAAATCGCCGTCGTCGCCAGGAGATCCACATTGACCCACGGGCCGATGCCGCTGTTCGGAAAGTGCTCGACGCGGAAGGAATGGAAGCCGGACTCCAATTCATAGTCGACCGTGACCTCGCCGTCGAGTGGGATTTCGGTGTAGTCGTTCTGGCCGAAGGTCAGGTAGTGGTTGATTCGCATCGCAACGGTGGCGGGGTCCTGGCCGTCGAGATCGCCGGTGTAGGTGGCGGTGCATGTGACGGAGAGCGTCGACGGTGAGTCGACCATGAAGGAGTAATAGAAGTAAGTTTCGCCGCCGAACACGCCATAATTATTCGCGTCCGCCGGTTGCTTGGTGTTGGTCGCGATCCAGTGATTATGCATCATGGCGTTTCCAGAGATGCCGGAGGGCTCGACGTGAGCGGTGGTGGAGCTGGTCATGTCGCAAGTGAGCGTGCCCTGGGCGTCGGTCGAGGTGTCGAACTGGTGAGTGCTGGTGTCGAAGTCGCCAGTGGCGCCGAATTGCTCGTCCTCGTCGGCGGGATGGTCGGGGTGCGGCGCGACGAGGGCGTATGCCTCCGAGCGGACCGAGGTTGAAACGGGGTAAACATCGGCGTGGACCGGGGCGGCCACCGCCAGAGCGCCAATGGTCAGGGTCCGGATCGATCGAAAGTGTTGCCGCGGCATAAAAATCCCCTTTTTCAAAATGTGCGTCGATTTTTTGAGACGTATTCCGAAAGGCTCGACAAGAGCTTCGTTCCAAGACGTCTTTGCGCCGGATTGACACATCTTTCACGAACAACGCCGAATTTTTGGATTGCGACGTTATCATGGTCTGCGCGAGTCCCCATATGGAGTGGATCACCACAACGACGGTTTTGGATCGGCTCCGCGACGCGAACGACCATTCGGCCTGGAGCAGCTTTGTTGAGCGATTCCGCGCGCCGATCACGGGCTTCAGCCGCAAGCTGGGGCTGAATCTTGCGGATGCGGAAGACGTCGCCCAGGAAACGCTGATGGCATTTCTGGAGTCGTATCGAAAAAATGCGTATGAGCGGAGACGCGGGCGGCTGGGCCACTATCTGTTCGGAATCGCTCACAACAAGATTCTTCTGGCCCGGAGAAAGATCGGCGCGCGCGAGGGACAAGTCTCCGGTACGGACGACCGCACGTCCTTCTGGTCCGCGTTGCCCGATTCCTCGCAGGCACAGGAGACATGGGAACGGGAATGGCGGGATTCGATTCTGGTGCAATGCCTCGAGCAGGTCCGGCAGGAGGTTTCGCCGCAGACCTTTGAGGCCTTTCGAATGGTCGTGCTCGAAGAGATCGAGCCGGCCACGGTCGCCGAGCGGTTGGGATTGACCCGAAACGCGGTGTTCATTGCGAAGCACCGCGTCGGCACCCGATTGCGGGGATTGCGCGCCGCCTTTGAAGAGGAACTGTAACGTGAGTCCTTCCTGCCCGGAGCTGGAGCTGCTCGATGCATTCGCCCGAGATCCGGCGAAGTCGGCTCCGCCGATCCGTGAACACATTTCCGATTGCGGCGATTGCCGGGCGCGGCTGACCGAACTCTCGGAGAATCAATCCCTTTTTGACGAGTTGAGCGGCGCGGCAGCGGACCTTAGCTCGCGTCTGGGCAGCCCGGAGCCTGCTCCTCGGGAGATCGCCGCGTTTGACATCGTGCGCGAAGTGGGCCGGGGCGGGATGGGTGTCGTGTATGAGGCACAGCAGCGTCATCCGCAACGGAGGGTGGCGCTCAAGGTTCTGCGCGGCGACTACGCTGCAAGCGAGGAGCGGCGGCGGCTGTTTGACCGCGAGATTCGCGTGCTGGCGCGGCTGCGGCACTCGGGCATCACCGGCATCTTTGAGACGGGGGCCGTGCCCAAAGGGCCTTTCTATGCAATGGAGTTCGTGGAGGGTCTGCCGCTCACGGAGTACGTGCGGCAGCACGACCTGGGCCTCGAAGCCCGGCTGCGGCTGTTTCTGCAGATTTGCGCGGCGATCAGTTATGCACACCAACATGGCGTCATTCATCGCGATCTGAAACCGGGCAACGTGCTCGTGGAGGAAGGGGGCGTTCCGAAGGTGCTGGACTTCGGACTGGCCCGAATCACAGACGTGGAATCGACCGGGGCCTCGCTCGCGATGGATTCCGGCCGCATCGTCGGAACGCTGGCGTACATGAGCCCGGAGCAGACCCGCG
>DATMEE010000455.1:0-3540 GCA_035557035.1 Phycisphaerae bacterium | reverse complement strand
CCGTGCCCGTCAGCGATCCGAAGGCGGTGATCTTCTTGGTGATCGCGTAGTTCCAGGGCAGGCTGAAGAAGTGACCCACGTCGTTGGTCGACTTGTCGCTGCTGCCCGTCGGGATCGACATCTCGTAAATGAACGAGACATTCGGCAGGCACTTCTTCTCGCGGAGCAGCGGAACCTTGACGCCAAGATTCATGTCGTGCCAGCCGTCCTCGTGTCGCTCCTGCGTCACCATGCGGCCGACCGGGCGGCGAATGCGCTCGGTGAACTCGGTGGCCGAGAAACCGGCCCAACCCACGCGAAGTTCGAGCCAGTCGGTTAAACCCGTCCGCAGCGCCATCTCGCCCATTCGATGATCGTAGATGCGCCGATCGTCCTCGCGGTCGTAGGTAAAAGTGTAACCGCCCTCGAACTGGACTCGGCCTCGCGGCACCAGGCTCGCGGTGTTCGAAAAGCCAGGGCGATCGGTCGCGATCTTGCCCTTCAACGGCGCGGGCGACGGCCAGAACCAGAATTCATTGTCGTCGCAGTCGTCGCAGCCATCGTCGCCATCATCATCGCCGTCTTCGTCATCGATGTCCTGATCGTCGATGTCCTCCAGCTCTCCGCTCTCGGGAGGAATTTCGGTCTGAGAATCCTCCTCGAGCGACATCGGCTCTTCGCCTTCCTGCTCCGCGCCGCCCGCTTCGCCTTCGCGCTCGGTCTGGGCCTGAGCCACCGAGCTGAAGGTCGCGATTGCCAAAGCCGCCATTAGCGTACGCCATCGAATCCTGACCATTTCGAAGCTCCAGTCGGTTGTCCGTCGCGACCGTCTTCTCGACGACCGTGGGTGCCTGCGACCTCTCGCGGGCACGCCCAATTTGAGGAACAAATCCGACTGTTTATCGGCCAGCATCGAGCGGTGAATTGGGAAATTGGAGGTGAGATTTCCAGTTTTTTTGGGAGATATCAGGGTGCTGTCAGCATGAAATCGCGTTTTCAGCACTGCAAAGCGGGGTGAGTTGGTTGAGAGGTCGTGGAATCGGACTATTCAGCACCACCGCGGGGATGAGAACTTGAATCGCCCAGCAGGCAATCCGTGCTTCACTTCACATGGCGATGGTTCATGCGATGTTGGGGTTAGCCGGGTTTACATCGACCGTACGATCTTTCGGTGAGACAACCAGATCCATGTCTTCCATCGAGATAGCACCCAGCAAGACCTGATTGCCCCAGGATCAAGGCGCCGCCCAGACCGACCCGGTTTTTGAATCGAGTTTCGATGGGACCTACATAGGAAACCATGCGCTTGCTCCCATCGGCGATGGTCACTTCCTTCCGATCATATTCCTCCAGGCGAAGTTGGATTGCGATGTGTTCGGGGAGGCACATGTGGACCGAACCAGTATCCACCAAGGCTTCCACTTCGACGGGTTGCTGTTCGGGATAGCGCGGATTTCGTAAGATTAGTTTTGGCATGACAAGCCCCATCGCGTCCAATCTATCATAGCTCAAATCAAACGAGCAGTGCAAAATTCCCCGCAATCCCGCGAAGGACTGTGAATTTCCCGTGTTTTGACGGGCTGGCGATTTCGACGATATTATTCCACCCGGCTGATACGGAATTCAGCCCACTCTCAGGCAAGGATGCTTCATGCCCGGCGACGATCGTTGCATTGCAGTTTTCGATTCCGGTATCGGCGGCCTCACCGTTGTTCGCGAGCTTCAGCGCCGGCTTCCGAATGAAGAGATCGTGTACTTCGGCGACACTGCTCGCGTTCCTTATGGGATCAAGAGCGGCGAAACCGTCACGCGCTTCGCGAAGGAGAACTGCGACTTTCTTCTTCGCTTCGACCCGAAGCTAATCGTGGTGGCCTGCAACACCGCCAGTGCCGCGGCCCTGCCCGCGCTCGAAGACTCATTACCGGTTCCCGTGTGCGGCGTCGTCGAACCCGGGGCCAAGGCCGCGGTCCTTCAGGCCCAGGGCCACACCATCGCCGTGATCGCTACGGAGGGCACGATCAACAGCGACGCCTACCGCCGCGCGATGAAGCGTTTCGACAAGGACGTGCGCGTCGTCCAGAAGCCGTGCCCGCTCTTTGTCCCACTCGCGGAGGAAGGCCGGCGCTGCGACGACCCGATCACCCGCGCCGTGGCCCGCGACTATCTCGATCCGATCGTCCGGCTCGACCCGCGCGTGCTCGTCCTGGGTTGCACGCATTATCCGCTCTTGCGCCAGGCCATCGCCGAAGTGACCGGGGACGCCATCACCCTTCTGGACTCTGGCGAGCAGACCGCCAAAGCAGTCGTGCATCGGCTGAAGCAGTCCGATTCATTGTCGGCTCGAGACAATTCCGGTAGACTGCACTGTTACGTCAGCGACAATCCGCAGCGTTTCCGCGAGTTGGGGCAGCGATTCCTTGAGCAGCCGGTCGTCGACGTGACGTGGATTTCACCGGAGCAGTTCTTCGCCCATGATCCCAAAGTCGTCGTCTAATCCCACTCCTCGCTCGCTGGGCCTCCTTCTTATCATTCCTGTTCTCGCCTATCTGATCGCGCCGCTCGCCGGTTGCAACACCGGCGGCAACAAGCGCATCTTCGAATCGCGCAAGTCCAGCAGCGAATACCTCAAAATGGCGATGGAGGCCGAGAAGGCCGACGACCGCCGTCGCGGCGTGGTCGGCCTCGCGAACAGTCCGGATGCCACCTCTGATTGGGCCGTCAAGGTTTTCGACACCATCGCGCGGACCGACGTGGACGCGATGGTCCGCTCCGCCGCGCTGCGCGCCTTAGCGCCAGCCGTCGATCCTCCCCGGGTCGAGACCTGTGTAAAGCTGCTGACCAGCGAGAGCGAGACCCACGAGGGCATCCGCAAGGCGCCGCCGGTCGTCCGCTGGTCCGCGGCGAACCTGCTGCTTCATGCGGTGCGCAACGGCGCCGTCTCCGACGAGCAGCACGGTGCCGTCATTGAGACACTCATCGCCCGGGTGCAGTCCGAAAAAGACGTCGGCGCCCGCCTCGCGATGACGGAGGCCCTCGGCTACTTTCCGAAAAAGAAGGTCCTCGAAACCCTTGTCGCGATTCTCCTCGAGGAGAACTTCACGATTCGGCACGCAGCGGAGGTGTCGCTGGCCCTGCTCACCGGCGTCACCCACGATCATGACCCCGAGGCGTGGAGACAATGGCTCGCGCAGAACCCCGACCCCTTCGCCGGGGCTGGACAGCTCCCCGACTCGCTGGCCCGAGAAAATCAGAACAAGAATCAATGGGACTGGCTGGGCACCATGGAATGAGTTTTTCGCGGCTTTCGGGCACCGCCCCCACGGACGCCGGCGGCTGCTCCTGCAATAATGCGACAAAGTTCCGACATTTATTCTCCAGAAGCGGATGACGATGGGGAAAAACAGCCAAAAGGCAGGCAGTTCCGCCGCGCATCCCACGCTCGGCGAACCCGAGTTCTCCGCGCATTTTTCTCAGTCCCGGCGTCTGCTTTGGCTCATCGCCGCGGGCATTTTGGGGGATCGAACGCTGGCAGAGGATGTGGTGCAGGATGCTGCATTGATC